>JAOUFX010000813.1 GCA_029857975.1 Deltaproteobacteria bacterium
TGGCGATGAGGCGATCTTGGTAATACACCTTCCAGGAGCCATTGAGGAGTTGTCTGACTTCCACGCGAGCTTTGGCATAGGATCGGCCCAAAGGTCCGGGGGGAATATCCAAGAGCAGTTCTCCCAGGGCTCCTTGTTCCCTGACCCTTTTACAGATTCGCTTGGCTTACCGGTAGGAGACCCCTATTTTTACTGCAGCCTCCTCTAAAGTAATTCTTCCACTTTCTACCAACCCAACAACTCGAAACCTCTGTAACTGCTTCTGGCTCATTAAGATCTTTTCCCCTTTTATGGGGACATTTTCTCTTGGGCAACACATGTGTGAAAAATCTCCTTGACACACAATTCCCCTCTTGGTATTTTTAACCCGCCAAAAACCGAGTTCTTTACAATTAGAATTGAATCGGAAATCCCCTCTGTCTTTCAAGATAAAATTTGGAAAGAATTTTCGAAATACTCCGTTTCAACTGAAGCAAAATTTGGACTTTCTCCCATTGATAACTCAACATTGCCGCAAGAAATTTTAAATCAAATATCACAATTTTCTACTATTACTAATCATTCATTTCAATCCTCTAATGATAAATGGAAAATTAATTTAACTAGGCTCTGTTTAAAATCTCTTCATTCGTTTTTACACAATTTTAAGGACACAATAAGAAAAATCTTTTTTGTCCATTGTTTCTGCAAAAAATGTCCGTATCTTTATTTTAGAACTGACGATTATAAATTAATGCTATTTTAAAATACTTCCTTTATCCGAATAAATAAATTTTTACATCAACCCATCTTTCAAAGGATGGTCCAATTATGAAAAACCTCGATAAAACGCAGGTCTTAGGGGCTCTTTTTCTTTCTTTTGGGCAGGCTTGTATAAATTCTAAATTTCTCATTGCCGAAGAGACCCATTTCCTGGAACAAATTAGAGCAGATGAATGGTATCCGCTTAAAAATTTTAATGCCATTTTAAATACAATTAAAATGAAGTTTACCGATCCTGCGCCTATCTTCGAGCAAATCGGTATTGGCATGATGAATCTTTGGTATTCACAGGGTCCGGGGAAGCACATTATTAAAAGAGGTATAGATTTTTTACACTTTCAAACCAGTTCTGAGGGATATTACAGCGTTATCCGGGGGGAACCGGATCAAATCGGTGAATTTTCTTTGCTGAGCCTGGATGAAGAAAACGGAACAGCAGTTGTCAGGAGCACCACCCATTTTAACAGGGATATGGAAAGAGGCGTTTTGATCGGTGGCCTGGGGACAGCAGAGGACTTGATTTATATTCATGTTAATAACTCGGAAAATAAAGACCTATTCCAGATCCGGTTCAAAGAATCCGGAAAGTATTCACAAAACGGGAAGCGTTCCGTTGAAATACCCGAAGATGTTGATTTGACCACATTGTACTGGAAGTACAATATGCTTGAGAATGAGTTCAAGCGGCACAGCACGTTCTGGAAATCTACAAATGATACGTTGTCTCATGCATTTGAGAAACTAAGAAATCAAGATGAAAAGCTTCGTGAGCAAACCGCTAAATTGACAAAAACCAATACCAAATTGCACCAGGAAAATGCGGAACGCAAGCAGGCACAAAAACGCATAGAGCTTCTGAATGTATTAAAAGGAGATCTTTTGGGCTCACTAAGTTTTAGTGAAAAGCTTAAAAAAATAACGGATGGTATTGTAACTATATTTGGCGTCGATTTTGCCCGCATCTGGATTATTAAACCCGGCGACCTCTGTGAATCGGGCTGTTTTCATGCTAAGGTGACAAAAGGTCTGCATGTCTGCCGTCACAGGGAATTATGCCTTCGTCTCATGTCCAGTTCCGGCCGTTATACACACATTGATGGAGAAGTGCATCGACGCGTTCCTTTTGGCTGCTATAAGATTGGACGCATCGCATCCGGGGATATCGCTAAATTCATCACCAATGATGTTATGCATGATTCACGCGTTCATAATCACAAATGGGCACTGGAACTTGGGTTGAGGTCATTTGCCGGCTATCAGCTCCTATCGGCTGACGGCAGGCCCATCGGTGTACTGGCGCTGTTCAGTAAACACGTGCTTTCCCCTGAAGATAATGGCTTGCTTGAAGGACTTGCCAATACCACCACGCAAGTTATCCAGAGGGCTTTGTTTGAAGACGCATTAAAAATTTATCAGGTTATGATAGAGTCCGCAAAAGATGCTATTTTTTATAAAGATTTAGACAGCCGTTATATAAGTGCTAACGATAAAACAATAGAGTCTTTTGGATTGCCGCGGGAAGCAGTCATCGGCAAGAATGATTATGAATTGATGCCGGACCATAAAGAAGCCGCGAAAAACGTACAAGATGACCAAACTGTTTTCACGTCAGGGGAAAGCACGGAATTTTATAAACATATGACGGGC
>JAOUFX010000814.1 GCA_029857975.1 Deltaproteobacteria bacterium
TTACGATTATGGCCAAAACGGGTGAGGGGCCTAAAGGGTTCAGCGCCTTCATCGTGGAGAAATCATTCCCCGGCTTCAAATTGGGGCGGAAAGAAAAAAAATTCGGTCTCCATGGATGTAACACCGGTGAGATTGCCCTGGACAATTGCTTCGTTCCCAGGGAGAACCTCTTGGGGAATGAGGGAGACGGCTTAAGAATATCCATGGCCGCGATCAGCGAGGTAGGACGGTCGGGGATGGCGGGCTGTGGTTTGGGGGTGATCAATGCCTGCCTGGAAGCCTCCGTTAAATTCGCCAACGAAAGAATCCTGGGGGGTAAACCGATCAGCCAGCATCAGGCCATCCAATGGATGATCTCGGACATCTACATGGATTTAGAGACCAGCCGCCTCCTTTCCTACCGGGCGGCCTGGATGAAGGATCAAAAAATCCGTTGTGATGTAGATATGGCCATGGCTAAGTTTTATGCCACAGAAGCAGCCGTGCGTTGTGCCAAGAGGGCGGTGGATATTCACGGGGGTTATGGTTACATGATGGAGTACCCGGTTCAACGCTATTACCGCGATGCCGAAATCCTCATTGCCTCGGCCGGTACTTCCGAGATTCAGCGTATCGTCATGGCCCGCAAAGCCCTGACGTCGTTTAAATAATGGAGATGTTTTACCGCAGAGATCGCCAAGAGCGCAGAGGAAGATTTCAATAGGTAGAAATAATAAAAATAAATAACTGAAAACAATTTTTAAATTTTCATTCCTGAATCTTTGATCTTTTAAGATTTTCTAATTTTTTTCTGCGTTCTTTGCGCTCTCTGCGGTGAAGAAAATCTTTAAAAATGGATATCGTCGTCTGTATCAAGCCTGCTCCGGACCCCAAGCACTGGGATAGCATTCAACTGGACCCAGTGACCAAAGCATTGAAAAGGGAAGGGATTCCCAGCGTCCTCGGTCCGCTGGATAAACGAGCCTTAGAAGAAGGACTGCGGATTAAAGAAAAGCACGGCGGAAAAGTGATGGCCATGGCCATGGCACCTCCTTCGGCCAAAGATAACCTGGTGGAAGCTTTGGCCATGGGTGCTGATGAAGGATATTTGCTGAGTGACCGCGCTTTTGCCGGATCCGATACCTGGGCGACCTCTTTAGTGCTTTCCCGGGGCATAGCTAAGCTCGGGAGTTTCGATCTCATCCTTTGCGGAAGCTACAGCTTAGATGGCTCGACCGGACATGTAGGGGCCCAGCTGGCCGAATTCCTGGGCATTCTCAACGTAACCCAGGTAGTTGCGGTGGAAAGCATTGAGGGAGGTAAGATACGCACAAGGAGTTTGGTCGAATTAGGTTACCGGATCTTAGAAAGCCGGCTTCCTACCCTCCTCACCGTGACCCGGGAGATCAATACCCCGCGTTTTACGTCGCTCTTGGGAGTAATCGAAGCGGAGAGCAAACCCCTTATCACTTGGTCTGCCGCGGATTTGGGCATCTCCGCGGATGAGGTGGGGTTTCAGGGTTCTCCCACGCAGACTGGAGATATTTTCATGCCGGAGATGAAGCGCCAGGTGGAAATGATCCGCGGCGAACCCGAAGAGATGGTGCAAGAAATCATCCGCAAGATCCGCCAAGCCCTGGGTTAAGGTGCCGGTAAAATGGGACGCAGATGAACGCAGATCGTCGGGATGATAATAAAAGGGGCATAAATTCCCGCGGCAGTCTCCATGACGGCCAGCCGCGTAGTATTTCCCGGGCCATTTCTGCGGAAATCTGCGAAAATCCGCGTCCCAATTTAAAAGAATGGAAGGGGATCTGGGTTTTTGCTGAACAGGAAGAGAGCAGCCTTTCTGAAATCTCCCTGGAACTTCTCAGCGCAGCACAAATCTTGGCCAGCAAGAAGGGAGAGACCGAAATTAGTGCCCTTCTCCTGGGACACGGCGTAAAGGCTTTAGCCGAGGAACTCTTGGTTTATGGGGCCGACCGGGTTTTTTTAGCAGATCACTCAAGTTTGGCAAAATATATGACGCTTCCTTACACGCGGGTGGTTTGTGAACTCATCCGCCGGAAGAAACCGGAGATTTTTTTACTGCCGGCTACTTCTTTGGGATCAGACCTGGCCTCGCGGGTAGCGGCCCGCATAAATACCGGGCTTTCCGCCCATTGTACTCAGCTGGATATCAACGACCAGGGCGAGCTCATGCAGGTCGTTCCTGCCTTTGGCGGGAAAGTGATGGCCACCATTCTCTGCCGGAATCACCGCCCCCAGATGGCCACTGTCCGGCCTGGCGTTTTCCCGAAGGGCGAAACCCGGCCGAGAGAAGGGACGATTGAAGACGTTACCGTCGAGATCAAGCTTGAAGATGAAAACCAAAAGGTTGTGGCCAGCCAAAGGGAAAAGAAACCTGCCCAGTCGATTGAAGAGGCT
>JAOUFX010000055.1 GCA_029857975.1 Deltaproteobacteria bacterium
CTTTGATTTCCTTAAAAGCAATACGGTAGCTCTGGAATTCTTTCTCCAGGAGAGCCTTCATTTCTTCCAAGGCTCGGGGGATAAACCCCGATGGAATTTCTTCGGTTCCGATTTCTAATAATAATTCAGACATTTTTAATCCATTGAATTAGGACACGGATTTTCATAAATGATCACAAATAATTCTTTAACATGAGGATTCCTGTTAATCTGCGTTTTTCTGTGCCCATCCGCGTCCAAATTATTCTTCATCAGGCCTTATTCTTTTTCAATAACGGAAAACCCATGGATTGGCGTTGTTGGTAGTAAGCCTCTGCGGATAGGCGGGCTAAATTGCGCACCCGCGCAATATACTGGGTGCGTTCCGTTACGCTAATCGCTCCCCGGGCCTCAAGCAGGTTGAAGGCGTGGGAGCATTTCAGGCAATAATCATAAGCCGGCAACACAAGCCCTTTCTGGTTCAAGCGGATCGACTCCTTCTCATACATGTCGAACAGTTGGAACAGCATGGGAATGTCGGCTTCTTCGAAGTTGTAGCAAGAAAACTCCACTTCACTGCGGTGATGTACATCTCCGTACTTGATTCCTTTGGTCCATTCCAAATCGAAGACGTTATCGATCTCCTGGAGGTACATGGCGATTCTTTCGATGCCGTAAGTGATTTCTACCGAGATAGGCTTGAGGTCAATGCCGCCGGCTTGCTGAAAGTAAGTGAACTGCGTGATCTCCATTCCATCGAGCCAAACTTCCCATCCCAAACCCCAAGCGCCTAACGTAGGAGATTCCCAGTCGTCTTCGACGAAACGGATGTCATGTTCCAGAGGTTCCACCCCGAACGCCCTGAGGCTTTCTAAGTAGATGTCCTGGATTTCCAAGGGGGAAGGTTTCAAAATGACCTGAAATTGGTAATAATGCTGGAGGCGGTTAGGATTTTCTCCATATCTTCCATCGGTGGGTCTGCGGGAGGGTTCTACATAAGCAACTTTCCAGGGCTCTGGCCCCAGAACCCTCAGGAAAGTTGCCGGGTTAAAAGTCCCAGCCCCTACTTCGGTATCATACGGTTGCTGCAGGAGGCACCCGCGATCGGCCCAGAATTTTTGCAGGGCCATGATCAAGTCCTGGAAGGTCATACTCAAAATCCCGTTACGCCCATTTTAAAAATTTCGAATCCAATTCAAAGGAGAATTTATTAACATTTTCCAAGGGGAAAAGTCAAGGTCAAAAAGGCGGGTCGATAGGGCGGATGCAAATTGACCGTCACCCCGTGCGAATCGGCTGCAGGCTGAGGGTATCGGCAAAATGACAGGACACAAAGTGTTCATTTCCCAAGTCACGGTAGAGAGGTGATTCAACCCCGCAGATCTTTTCAGCATACCGACAGCGGGCGTGAAAATAGCAGCCGGAAGGAGGATTCATGGGGCTCGGCACATCCCCCTCGAGGATAATCTGTTGGGCTTTGTAATCGGGGTCCGGGACCGGAACCGCCGACATCAAGGCCTCGGTGTAGGGGTGCTTGGGATTCAAGAAGAGAGCTTCGGTTGCGGCAACCTCAACGATCTTTCCCAAATACATCACGGCCACTCGATCGCTGATGTATTTTATAACCGAGAGATCGTGGGCGATAAACAGATACGTCAAACCGAACTGTTCCTGAAGGTCCTGCAGGAGGTTTACCACCTGGGCCTGGATGGAGACGTCCAAGGCAGAGATCGGCTCATCGGCCACGATCAACTCCGGCTCGAGTGCGAGCGCTCGGGCGATTCCGATGCGTTGGCGCTGCCCGCCGGAAAATTGGTGCGGATACCGTTTCATCTGCTCCGGGTTCAACCCGACCGCCGCCAGCAATTTTTGAATCCTATCCTCCCGTTCACTCCCCTTGGCGATTCCGTGCACCTGCAACGGCTCACCGACAATGTCCGCCACCGTCATCCGGGGGTCGAGGGAGGAATACGGGTCCTGAAAGATAATCTGCAGATCGCGACGAAGGAACTTGAGCAGGTTCGGCGGGGCGGCAGCAATATCAACTTCTTTACAGGATTCGCCGGAGCCGGAGAGCTTTTTACTGCGGAAAAGGACCTCACCGCCGGTAGGTTCGATCAGGCGCAGGATGGCGCGGCCGGCGGTAGTTTTTCCGCATCCGCTCTCACCGACAAGGCCAAGGGTTTCCCCCTCCTTTATGTATAAATCAATATCGTCGACCGCCTTGATATATCCGGCTGAACGCATAAAAATGCCTTTGCGCACCGGGAAATATTTCTTTAGGTGCCGCACCTCCAGCAAGATGGGTTCAACCGCTTCCACCGCCATTATTTATCCTTCATTTTGCTCAGCATAGAGCCAGCAGGCTGCGTAGTGACCCGGAGAAACTTCGGTCAGCCGGGGAATTCGTCTTTTACAAATGGCCATTGTCTGCGGACAGCGAGGTTCGAATCCGCAGCCTTCTTCCACATCCAAAAGGCCCGGTACAACCCCTTTGATGGGCACCAGGCGTCTTTCTTTTGTTGCCGCGAGCGATGGGATTGAATTCATCAATCCCCTGGTGTAAGGATGGCTGGGGTTATGAAAAATGTCCCTTACGGGAGCACTCTCAACAATTCTGCCCAGATACATCACAACCACATCATCGGCCATATGGGCGATTACCCCAAGGTTGTGGGTAATAAACATGATGGCGGTTTTAAAATCCCGGCGCAGATCGTTCATGATCTTCAATACCTGGGCCTGGATGGTAACATCCAGCGCGGTTGTCGGCTCATCGGCGATCAGCAGCGAAGGATTGCACGAAAGCGCCATGGCGATCATGGCCCGCTGGCGCATGCCACCCGAAAGCTGGTGAGGATATTCCCGAATCCGCTGCTCGGCAGAAGGTATGCCGACCGCCGTGAGAAGTTCGATGGCCTTGGTTTTTGCCTCTCTCCTTCCCAAACGCTGATGGAGGATAATGGTTTCCATGATCTGGTTGCCGATCGTAAAAAGGGGGTTCAAAGAGGTCATGGGCTCTTGGAAAATCATGGCCACTTCGTTCCCTCGAATCGAGCGTATTTCAGGACCCTTGGGATCAAGCTTGGCCAGATCAACGACTTTTCCGTTCCTATGAAAAAGAATTTCTCCAGCATCCACTTTTCCCGGCGGCCGGATCAGCCCCAGGATCGACAGCGCCGTCACCGACTTGCCGCACCCGCTTTCTCCTACGACTCCCAGTGTTTTTTCCCGTTCAATGGTGAAATCAACGCCGTTGACAGCGTGCAACACACCGGCATCTGTATAAAAGTTGGTCTTAAGCCCTTTTACTTCGATCAACCGCGCCACGGTTGGCCCTCCGCGCTTTCCCCCGCAATAAAAACGCCCATGATTATTTGCCGAATTCGCTTGCGCTTAACGCCTAACCCGCACAAAGCCGAAGCCAAAAAGCCTTATTGAAAAATCCGCAACCCGCATATCGAAATTCGAAACGAACATTAAAAAATACGTCGCTTTATTTTCGCATAAAAGCCCTAAGCTGCAGCTTTCGCAATTTCTTTGGCAACCCGACGCAATTTTTCATAAGACTCATTCGTTTTCGTTTCCATATTTTTAATCCAGGTCGATTCCCGCTTCAACCGAACCTTTCGATCCTCGGCCATCCGTTCCACCTCATTGGGATGGGTGCATCCAGGAGTCGACCGGGTTTGAATGAAGTGCTTGGGATCTAAGACCATTCTGATTTCTACAGTGGAGATGTCGAGCTTTAAGTTTCCCCCTAAGATCTCTTTTACAGCTCCCTCCAGCATCTGTTTTGTCGCCTGCGCCGGCGTTAATTCTTGATCCAGCGCATTCCTTACCATTCTGCCCACAATTCTGTGAGCCGTCCGCCACGAGAGGCTTGTTTTATGGGTAATCAACTCGGCCAAAGCACTGGCAGCTGACCAATTCGTCTTGGCGTTTTCCTCCATCCTGCCTTTACGGATGCTCATAGTGGCCACCACCGCTTCCATCAGTTCAGCCATGTCAACAAGCATCCGAAACGCATCCAAGTTGAAATCCGGCGTAAATTCGATGATATCAACTTCCTCCGAGTTCGTCTTCAGAACACCGAGCAGCGCCGGAAGCAGCCCGATAAAGTAACCGCTGCAGGCTCGAACCGCTTCCAGAGGAAGCGGGTTTTTCTTTTGCGGCATAAAGCTGCTGGTGCCGGAAAAGGCATCAGCCAGCTCAATCATATTGAACTCCCGGGTACAGAATATATCGAGGTCGGTGGCCAGCTGACCTAAATTGGACATAAAAATGGCACAGCCGCTGCAGCTTTCCAAGGCATAATCTCTGGAGAAGCAAGCTTCACGTGCATTTTCTATGAACCCTCCAAACCCTAACAGTTCAGCGGTTCGTTGGCGGTTTAAAGGCAGGGATTCCCCTGCCGCTGCCGCTGCGCCCAAGGGGCTTAGGTTTGTCCGTAAGAACGCCCGCTGCAACCGATCCATATCGTTAAAAAACGCATCGGCAAACGCCAGCAGGTAATGTCCGAAGGTACAAGGCTGGGACTGTTGCAGGTGGGAATAGGCGGGCATAATCGTGCGGCTGTGCTCCGATGCCCTGGCCAGCAAGGTTTCGATGAGGACCTGGATGGCTCTCATCGCTTTGAGGAGCTGGTCTCTTACATACACCCGTCGAATCGCAGCTTCGTAATCGAGCCGGCTTCTTCCGATATAGGCACTTCCCCCCACTGCTTCGCCAAGCCGCATCAGGAGAAAGTGTTCCAGGTTCAGATAGATATTTCCCCTCTCTTTCTCCAAGGGAAACGTTGCGCTTCCCATGCTGTCTGCCTCCAGCATGGCCTGGAGAATCTTTGCCCCGGTGTCTTGATCAATGATCTTTCCCTCGGTCAGCATTACAAGATGGGCCAGATTAACAAGCGTACATGCATAAAAGAGCGGTTTGGTCCGATCGATAATCGGCCCGTAGTAGGTTCTGGTAAATATTGCCGATGGTTCCTCCTGGAAGCGAGAATAGGCGCCCAGGTGTTGCCAAGATTTCACAGATTCCTTCTCGCTCATCCCTCACCCCCAGATTACGTAAGACGCCCCCGGAGCTTTGGATCAAGCACATCCCGTATTCCGTCCCCCAGCATGTTGAACCCGATGACGGCAAGGAATATCCCTGCCCCGGGGATCAGCGAGAGCCAGGGGGCGTGCATGAAATAGAGCATTCCCTCCCGGATCATGTTGCCCCAGCTTGGTGTCGGCGGTTGCGTTCCCAGCCCGAGAAAACTAAGACTCGCCTCCAGCCTTATGGCGGTGGCAATCCAAAGGGTCGACATCACGATAATGTCACCGGCAATGTTCGGGAAAATATGCTTCCGGATGATTCCGAAACTGGGCTGCCCCGTCGCGCGGCTGGCTTCGATGAAAACCTGCTCGGAGACGGAAAGGGTGGAAGCCCGGGCCAGGCGGATGAAGCGGGGGGTAAACGCAAGCCCGATGGCCAGGATAACGTTTTGGGTCCCCGGACCGAAGGCGACCACAACGATAATGGCCAGCACCATGGTCGGAAAGGACATAAAAACATCCGTCAGCCAAACAATCCCAATGCCCACCCAGCCTTTGTTATACCCGGCGATCAGGCCCAGGATCGTGCCCAGCATGGCCCCCAGAAAAGTGGCGGCAAACCCAACGGACAATGAAATCCTTGATCCGTATATCGTCCGGGAAAAAATATCTCTTCCATATCCATCTGTTCCGCCGAAATATTCCCAGCTTGGCTTGACAAAGCGCTTGATGATATTCTGTTTCAGCGGATCCTGGGTCGCAATATAGGGCGAGAATACGGCTAACAAGAGCGCGACAATCACCAATATAAAACCGAGAAAAGAAACCTTATTTTTTAAAAATCTTTTTAGCTCCACGCCGTGAAGACCCTTCCTTGGCAACTTTGACGGTTAGTCATATTTGATTCGAGGATCGATAAAGGCGTAAGACAAATCCGTAATAAGGTTCACCAGCATAATAAAAACCGTAAGCACCACCAGGCCCGATTGGATCACCGGGTAATTCCGTTCCTGGATGGCCCCGATTAAAAACTTGCCCAGGCCGGGCCGATTAAAAACGATCTCGACCTCTATAGACCCCCCGATGGTTACCGCCATATAGACCGAGATCATCGTAACCACCGGAATTAAAGAGTTTCTCAGGGCGTGCTTGTAAATAACCACCCATTCCTTAAGCCCTTTGCTCCTGGCGGTGGTGATATAATCTTCATGCAAAACATTCAGCATGGAGGATCGGGTCAAGCGCATGACAAAAGCCGATTTTATCAGCCCGAGGCTGAGTGCAGGCAAAAACAGATGGCGGGCGCGTTCCACCCAATTGCTCAGCTCACCGCCGCCGATCATGGGAAACCACCCCAGCACGAGGGAAAAGATGAAAAGAAGAATAATGGACAAATAAAATGCTGGAAAGGAAAAACCAAAAATCCCCAAAAATCTTCCGACAAAATCCAGTGGAGTGTTCCATTTCAGGGCCGCCAGGATTCCGGCCGGCACCCCGATCAAAATCCCGATAACCGTCGCCCATATGGCCAGGTCGACGGTATACGGAACCGCTCGTCTAAACAACTCGGATACGGGTTGATCGGTGCGCAGATCTCGCCCCAAGTCTCCCCGGGTCAGATCCCATAAAAATGAGGTATACTGCTTCCAGAGCGGCTGGTTGAGACCCAGTCTCTCCCGGAGCACCTCAAGGGCTTCGGGGTTTGCCCGGTCTCCGAGAATTGCCATCGCCGGATCCCCGCCGAGCCCCCGGACGGCAAAAAAAACGACGGTGATGACAACCAGAATGGTGGGTATTGCCAGCAGAAGCCTGCGAATGATGAAGGTAGTCATAATAAAAAAGGCAGCTGGCAGAGAGCACTTTCCGCGCCTTCCCCCAGCTGCCCGGCTCCTTTCGGTTTATCAGTGCTTCAGAATTCGCGCCTTTTCCAGCGGATACCCGAAAATCATCGAACCTTTAATCTCAACGCCGGGGTCAAACCAGTTGTGCCGGACCAGCACTTTGGTCAGCTCATGGAGCGGCTTGGCCGGCATGTCTTTCAGAATCTCCAGTTGCGCCTCATAGTAAAGCTGCCTCTGTTTCTCTCGATTCATTTCGCCGCGGGCCGCGATGATAAGGGAGTCGACACTGTCGACTTTGCCGTCGCCATCCGCGTCCACATCGCCGTAATGGGAGAAATTCGTGACCGCCGTGGGCTTGCCGATAACGGCCTTGGAGAAATAATACTGGGTAAGATAAGAGTCTGCCACCGGCGCCCGGCCCGCATAATAGACGACTACATCGTTCATGTCTTTGCGGATATTGGCGTGAAACGTAGTATGATCAACCCCTTTGATTTCAAGCTGAACTCCGAGCGGTTTCCATAGTTCCTGGCAAATCTCCATGATGGACTTGTAGTAGGGTTTGTCGGTGATATATCCCATTAATTTAAACCCTTTGGGGTAGCCAGCCTCCGCCAGCAGCTTTTTCGCTTTTTCCAAGTCGTACTCGTATAGAAGTTCTTTGGGCGTCTTCTCCTTGGGCAAAGCGGCGTAGTAAGAAGGGGGTACCGGAGCGGTCATCTCGTGCCAGACGGCGCCGAAATACTGTTTAAACGCTTTCCGGTCGGTCGCTATGGCCAGGGCTTTTCTGACTTTGATGTTATCAAGGGGTTTTTTGGTCATGTTAAAGTGAATGGCACAGCCGCTGCCCAGCGGCACGGAATCCACAATAACCGTTTTGGTCTTCTTTACATCTTCAACCCAGTAGGTATCCCGCTCCCCGTAAATGGCATCCAGGTCCCCCTTGATAAAGGCCATGGTTCTGGAAGCCACATTGGGCATAAAAAACATCTCCAGCCGCTCTATCGTCGGCGCTCCCCTGAAATAATTCGGGTTTCTGACAAAGGTTATTTTCTCTTTTGCTTTATAATTCTCAACCATAAAGGGGCCGGTGCCGATGACGTACAGCCCGAGATTCTTCAAGCCCTTCTCCTCTCCCTGCTTTTTGCACACGATCATACCGGCCTGATAGGCAAAGGCCTGATTCATGATGAAAAAGGTATTGGGTTTTTTGAGAATGATTTGAACCGTGTATTTGTCGACGACCTTAACACTGTCAATGGCGAGAAACTTCGCGCCATAGGGGGAACCCAGTTTGGGATTTTTCAGGCGATCAAAGGTGTATTTAACATCCTCGGCGGTAAATTCCCCGTACCCTTTATGCCATTGGACCCCTTTTCTGAGGCGGAAGGTGTAAACCAAGCCGTCCTTGGAGATCTCCCAGGATTCGGCCAGATCCCCTTCGAGGTTGTCAAAGTCAAGCGTTCCGGGCCTCACGCGAACCAGGCCGTTGAAAACCCCGTTGCCGGCCGAATAGGTCATGTCCTCAACGGAAAAAGCCGGATCCAGCGAGGTAAGATCCGAAGTGTGGTGCCCCCACCGCCAAACCTGCTTATCTGCCAGTTCCTGTGAGGCCGCAAAAATAAGCCCCGGGGCCAGGCAAAGGATCACTGCCAAAAAGCCGATCAAGTAACCAAGACGATGTCTCATGTTCGTACCTCCTTTTTTTAAAAAGGTTACAATTAGGGATTGCACTTCCGGGCTTTCACCTCCATGTTACAGGGATCGAGCCATTATACGGAATGAAGCCTATCAAAGCAACACCAAACTTGCCACTTTCGGCCGCGCCCAATCCTGACGGTCACGCAAAAAGTCTGGAAATAAGCCCTTCGGTCTTTCCGCGAAGGCCGGAATCCAGTCTTTATTCTCAGGCTGGCGGAGAAAACTGCTCGAGAAATTTTTTGGATTTAAGGTCTTTTCCTAAGTATTGCTCGAGAAAAAGGGAGAGAATCGTTTTGCTTTCTCTTAAAGATTGGGGCGAAAAAGAGACGCGCCCGACCTTTTCCAGAAGGATCGTCTGGGTGAGGAGAAGGGTCTTGATCGTTCCCAGAGAGATGGAAACCAGACCAGGATGATTGCGGGCGCAAACTGGACAGAGTATTCCGCCTTCCCGGACGCTAAAGAAATTTTTTTCCCCGGAAAGTCCTTTTTTACACCCCAGGCAATGGTCGAGCAGGGGCTGGTATCCCAGGAGGGCGAGGAGCCGAATTTCGAAAATCCGCTGGATTTCTTCCTTAAGAATACCTTTGTCGATAAGATTAAGAAAAACAAGCAAAAGTTTAAAGAGCATTTTGTTCTTAATCTTCTCCGCCGTCATGGCATTGGCCAATTCGATGAAATAACTGGCCCAGGCCAGTTTATTGATGTCTTCCCGCAGACCGGCAAAAGAGCGCATCAGGTCGCAGTGGTTCAACCGGACAAGCTCCGAAGTCTCTTTCTCGAAAAAAGAAAGATTGATGTAAGAACAAATTTCCAGCGTGTTGCCGAAACGCTTGCGCGATCGTTTGGCGCTTTTGGCGATCCCTTTAATTTTACCAAAATCAAGGGTGTAAAGAGTGACAATTTTATCCGCTTCACCGTAGGGGATCGAGCGGAGAACGATGGCGGGTGTTTTGTATAAGGGCATGAGTCTGGAAAAAAATTTTTAGTAAGATCATAGCAGAAAGATATGGCGGAGGGAAGGAGCTCCTTTTTTCATTCAGGAAGAGGCCGGATTTTTGCTATAATTCCCGCAGGGTCTCGATGAAAAATTAAATTATTGCTCTGCGGCGAGAAACCTCCTATGAACCTTCCTATTATTTTTGCTCTGCTCGTCATGGGGTTTACCTTTACCATCACCCAAGTGATGGTCATCCGCGAACTCCTGGTGGTCTTTGCCGGGAATGAGCTCTCTATTGCCATCATCCTGTCTAACTGGCTCCTGCTGGAGGCGGCTGGAAGTTACCTGATCGGCAGGAAGGTGCAAGAGTTCGGATGGGGCAGAAGTAGCTATGCCCTGGTACAAGTAGTTTTATCCCTTTTTCTGCCCATCACCATCTACG
>JAOUFX010000815.1 GCA_029857975.1 Deltaproteobacteria bacterium
ACCCCTCCCCTTTTTTTATAACAACATCGCAAATTGAAAATTGCAAAATTAGCAGTGACCAATTTAAATTGTTAATTTTGCATTGATCATTTTGCAATTTAAATTGAGTTTTTTATGGACATCCTCGTCTACGGAATCGTCAATAGTTTTTCTCTTGCCTTGATGGCCATTGGGTTCACCCTGGTCTACGGAATTAGTCGCCTCCCCAACTTTGCACATGGTGCGCTCTATGTGATTACGGGTTTCGCCGTCTGGTGGCTCCTTAATAAACTTCATCTAAACTATTTTGTTGCCATCCCGCTTGCCTTAGTCCTGATGGGTTTGGTTGGTGCAGCCATCTATCGATTTGTTCTCATCCGGGTGAGAGGCATGGCCACCTCTGAAATTATCGCCACCTATGCTTTGGGACTGGCAATTCTCGAATTCCTTCGTTGGAGGGGATTCAGAGGAATGACCTACACGCTTCCTGTTTTCATTGAAGGCAGCATCAATATAGGAGGCGTTCCTGTCGACTTTCAACGAATAATCGTCATCGCAATAGGGATCGTGGTAGTCACCTTCATGTGGCTCTTTACCCATTTCAACAGGACCGGCTTGGCACTCAGAGGGATGGCACAGGATGAACATGCAGCCATGATGTTAGGAATAGATTCTGACTGGATGGCCGTCATTGCAATGGCGATGGGATCTATTTTGGCCGGACTCTCTGCTATCGCTTTACTTCCTTTAGGAAACATCGTTGTGGAAGCGGGTTACAATGTGCTCATCCTCTCCATCGCTGTATGTATTGTAGGCGGATTAGGAAGCTGGGTGGGAGCGATCCTGGCCGCCTTTATCATTGGATTCCTCCAAATCATTGCTGCCTACATCCAGTCCCATTTCCAGATGGTCGTGGCGCTCCTGGCGATTATTGTAACTCTTATCCTCAGGCCTTCCGGACTCTTTGGTAGGCAGAAGGAACTGGAGGAACGCGTCTAAGATAGAAAACGAACCACGAAATCCAAAACAAAGATGTTAAACTCTAAACTCGAAAACCCTAAACTCTAAACAAACTCAAATGTCGAAAACACAAATCTCCAAACCGTATGGCTTAAAAAATATTCGGTTCAGTTTGCTGGGAAGTCAAAATTACCTTTTGAGTTTTATATTTTGGATTTGTTTAGGATTTAGAGTTTAGTGTTTAGAGTTTAAACAACTTCGAATTTCGATATTCGGATTTAGGATAAAGCCTTGAGCACAATAGAGAGACGTAAAGAAAGATTAGACAGAGGCATCAAGGTTCGAACCGAGGGGATCTATGCTGTCTCTTCATGGCAAGAAGTGACTTACCTCGTTCTTCCGAGACTTATCTTAATTGTGGGCTTTCTTCTCCTTCCCGTACTCATCCCATCCCTTTATTGGAAACGAGTTGTATCGATTGCTGGGATATATGCCCTGCTCGCTCTTGGATTTGATTTCTTAGCCCATTTTGTAGGGTTGGTTTCTCTGGGGGGAGCCTTATTTATTGGGGTCGGTGGATACACGGCGGCCATCCTCAATACATCCTTCGGACTCTCACCTATGCTCACTATTCCTATGGCCACCATTGGTGGAGCTATTATCTGCACGATCCTCCTTCTCCCCGCTCTTCCCCTCAGAGGAGTTTACTTTGCCATTGTGACCCTTATGTACCCCCTTGCTCTCATGAGAATCATTGAAGCCTTGAATATCTTCGGTGGAACAGATGGTATCCTTGGAGTGGCCGGCTTTCCCAATAGATGGATTGAACAGTATCTCATCATATTGACTGTGATATTCGCACTGTTTGGCTTAAGGAGATTGGTGAATGAGGATATTGGGCTCGTCTTTCGCGGAGTCAAGGATAATGATCAGGCTGTCAGGGCTTCTGGATTGAGTATCACCCTTTACAAGGCTATTGCCGTCTTTATCGCATCCGGACTTGGTTCTCTCGGAGGAGCCTATCTTTCTCATATCTATATGTGGTCAGGGATATCACAGTTCGCTCTCGACTTCTCGGTCATTCCCATTGCTGCCACTGTTATCGGTGGGGGAGGAACGTTAGTAGGTCCTTTATTGGGGTGTTTCTTTCTGGTCCCCATCTCAGAGTGGTTAAGAGAGTTTGGAACTTTAAGAATCGTCTTCTATTCCGTGATCCTGATGGCGTTCATTATGTTCCGGAGCGAAGGTGTCATGGTCTACGCCCAGCGCAAATACCATCAGTTTCAGAGGTGGGTAAAGGTATGAGTGAAGGGAACATTCTCGAAGTGACAAACGTCAGTAAAGCTTTCGGTGGCGTACAGGCATTACTGAATGTCAGTTTTAATGTCCAACAGGGCGAGGTCTTTGGCATCATTGGTCCGAATGGATCAGGGAAAACGACCCTCATTAATTGTATTACC
>JAOUFX010000817.1 GCA_029857975.1 Deltaproteobacteria bacterium
TCCCTTGGAATATACCCGGGGGTTTAAGGGGCCTAAATTTGGCATCGAAGGAGTCCGGAAAATTTTGGGAGCATATAACCGGCCGTTGGTCCTGAACATGATCAAGCCTTGCACGGGATTTACCCCCGAGGCTGGGGCCCAACTGTTTTATGAAGCGGCCAAGGGTGGAGTGGACATCATCAAGGATGACGAATTAATCGCGGACCCATCCTTTTGCCCTCTCAAGATGCGGGTAAAGAAATATATGGAGCAGTGCCGAAGAATCTATGAAGAAAATGGAAAAAAAGTCCTTTATACTCCCAATATAACCTGCCGGCCGGATAAAATCCTCGACCAGGCAAAAGTAGCCATCGATGCCGGGGCGAATGCCTTGATGCTGAATTATCTGACTGTGGGAATTGCAGCCATTGAGATTTTGGCCGAATCGGAAGAGGTCCCTGTACCCCTTTTGGGGCACTCTGATTTTGCGGGTGCCTTGTACGAATCTCCCTATTCCGGGGTCAGTTCCACCCTTGTTCAGGGGAAATTGCCCAGATTGCTGGGGTTAGATATGGTCCTGGTATTGAATCCCTACGGAAAATTTCCATTTCTACGGGATCAATACCTGAGAGTTTGTCAAAATCTGAGAACCAGGTTTTTTAACATCAAACCCATCTTCCCCATGATTGGAGCGGGAGTGCACCCGGGGGTAATGGATAAAATGATCGATGATTTGGGTATTGACTGCATTATCGGTGCGGGAGGAGCCATCCATGCCCATCCGGGTGGGCCTGCGGCGGGCACAAAGGCCTTTTTCCAAGCCATTGAGGCAGTTCTTTCTGGAATGGGGTTGCCTGAAGCTGCAAAGATTCATGAGGAGCTGCGTGTGGCTTTGGAACTATGGAAGTGATTTGTGGCCGATGAATTTACTTTGATTAACGGAGTCCGGACGGGAGGGTGATGAAAGAGGTAGAGATTCACCCTCCCGTCCGGGCCGGGCAGTCTTTTCCCGGATCCGGCGGGGAGATGCTGCGCTGGGCCAAAAGGCGGTGGTTCTTCCATGACTTGGAGCTTTACTTCCACCGCTGTTGCAAAGATATATGTTGTTTGTGCTCTTTTCTTGCGGAGGCAAAGTGAGGGGTGCAGAAAGGTTTGCTCCCACCGTTTGGCCGGCGCGCAGCACCTCCCCGCCGGATCATGATAATCCTTCTGAAATCATGAAAGAAAATAAAAAGTGAAGAGAGGCAAGAATGGGAAAAGGATTGACTTTAATCGGGGCAGAAATGTAAAATCACTGTTGAAATTGAACCGAAGTAGCCGAAAGGGGGTGATCGATTTCAAAAGAGATCGGCTTGAGGTGCAGTTGAGGTGTTGGAGAAGGATCCATTTAGGGGAAGGAATCAAAACTGAAATGGAGGGAAAAAATGAAAAAGAATTTATGGTTTAGTTTCGGTTTGGTTTTTTTGTTATCCCTGGTGTTTCTCCTTGGCCATGCTCCCCAAACAGCGGCCCAGCCGGCCCCGAAGGGGAAGGTCATAAAATGGAAAGGACAGGAGACCTTTCCTACAAAGCTACCAGCTTACGGTCCCTTCAGTGCCGCCCAGGCCGGGGTTCATGCCATTACCCGGGAGTGGACGGAGTGGCTTAAGAGGTCTACGGGTGGGCGTCTGGTCATCGATTGGGCAGAACCGGGGGCAATTTATCCGCCTTTTGAGGCGGATAAAGCTATAGGCAAAGGTGTGATTCAGATTGCAGTTTCCTTTGGAGGCTACTATACAGGGAGAATTCCGGAAGCTGATGTGGAAACTGGACTGGTCTTCGCCTGGCCGACTGCGGCGGCGGAGTATGACTGCTTATACAACTATGGGTTGTATGCCGAACTGAAAAAGGTTTATGCCGAGCGCAATATAAATTGGTACCCCATGCCCACCGATGCCATCGTCGCAATTGGAACTACATTCCCTGCACCTAATCCCGAGGCTATCAAGGGTAAAAAGATAAGGGCAGTCGGGCTATGGGGAGATTACATTGCCATGCTGGGAGGCAGTCCGGTTCCGGTTCCCTGGGGGGAGATCTATATGGGGTTGAAGCTTGGTACCATTGAAGGATGGACGGGTGGCTCAGCAATGCTGGAGGAACTTAAACTGAAGGAGGTTGCCAAAGGTATTGTCTACAGCCCCAGGATGGCCAATGCCCCGGTTAACATACTTATCAACATGGATGCGTTCAAGGCGCTGCCCAAGGATATCCAGGAGCTGATGGAGAATGATTTGCGATATGTTACATATGCTTCGTCCCACAAATGGCAGCAGCAGTGTACCTGGGTGATAGCGGATGCCCATGAGAAATACGGACTGGTACCATACGCCTGGTCTGATGAGGATGTTAAGAAAGTGACTCAAAAGGCGGTGGAAACC
>JAOUFX010000816.1 GCA_029857975.1 Deltaproteobacteria bacterium
CGACATGTCGAGTATTCCCAGGATATATCCGTCCGGAGGCTTGCTGGCCACCAGTCCTGCGCACACCGTGGCTGAGCCGCCCGGTTTGTTTTCCACGGTCACCGGAACGCCGAGGATTTTTTCCGCGGCGCTGGCCAGGGCCCGGGTGGTCAGGTCCGTCGTCGCCCCCGCCGAATAACCGCAGTAAACGGTGATGGGTTTGTTGGGATACCCCTGGCCCGGTGCCGTCGCAGGGAAAGAAATCAGCAAAGCCCCGATCAGCCCCACCACGACTAACCACTTCCGATAACTTCTTGCCGCCACCATAAAGCACCTCCTGTTGGAATTTTATTACAAACGCAGACTTCCTCGGCCTCAATAAACTGTAAAGTGGGACATAGTTGAAAAATGGCGCTTGCTTTCTTCAAGCAAAAATCAAAGACCCCAAAGGCGGGGGAAAATCACCTGCGGATGCCTTGTGCCGGGACCTTTGGCAATTACCGCTCAGTTACGAACTCCAAAAGGTTAAGGAGTTACGCTGGGGGAAACATGGGTTATGAGCATGTATTTCAGAAAGAATCTACTCCCTGCTATGTAGGTTGTCAAGCCCCCAATAAAGAGTGTCAAGCCAATTTAGAAATGTCTGGTTTTTACCAAAGTAGAAATGTCCGGTTTTCATAGTTTTGATCCGGTAGAGATTCCTGGGTCGTATCTGCCTTTACCGAATTTAAAGTTTCTCCAATAGTGATCTTGGCTGATAGACTTCCCCTAAAATTCCATCCTATCCCTTTCCCAAATTCCAAAATTGAGATATCCTTTATCGTGGGAGCAGCAAGTGACCGGTATGCCGGACGGCAGCGCAGATATATAAAGGCGGGTCACTTTTCTTGATAAGGGGGAGAAAATGAATCCTACACCGACTCGAGCTTTAGCTCAATTTGCGGCTGAATTGACTTATGAGAAAATACCTCCACCCATAATCGAACACATAAAAACATGTGTTTTAGACACCCTGGGATGCGGGCTTTTCGGCTCTACCTTGCCTTGGGCGAAGATCGTCGCAGATTTTACCCAAGAACTGGGCGGGAAGCCGGAAGCCACCGTCTGGGGACGCAATTTCAAGGTCACCGCGCCGGAAGCCGCCTTGGCTAATGGAACCGCGGTCCATTCCTTCGAGTTGGATGATTTGCACAAA
Source organism: Deltaproteobacteria bacterium (assembly GCA_029857975.1). The sequence goes on from JAOUFX010000816.1 coordinate 1,175, forward strand.
ACCTCAATCGTTCATCCGGGGGGTATCGCGGTCACGGCCGCGATGGCCGTGGCCGAGCATGTCGGCGGATGCGGCGGAAAAGAATTCCTGGCGGCTGTGGTTGCCGGCTACGAGGTGGGGATCCGGGTAGGCATGAGCGTAGGGACCTCCCATCTCCAAAGAGGATTTCACAACACGGGGACCATTGGCACATTCGGCGCCGGAGCCGCGGCCGGACGAGTCCTAAAATTAGATCCGGAAAAAATGACCCATGCTCTTGGCATCGCCGGCACCCAGGCCGCGGGCCTGATGGCGGCGCAATATTCCGCAATGGTCAAGCGAATGCATGCCGGGCGGGCTGCCCAGAGCGGAGTATATGGAGGGTTGCTGGCCCAAAGGGGCTTCACAGGCATTACCAATATACTGGAGGCCGAATACGGCGGATTTTGCAAAACCATGGCGGATACCAGCGATATGGAAAAGCTGACCGAAGGCTTGGGAGAAAACTTCGAAACGGGCAATGTCGGATTTAAACCCTATGCAGCGGGAGGGAGTACCCACACCGCTCATGAGGCAGTGAAGTCGATAATGAAGGAAAATCATCTCACCGCTGAATTGATCGACCGGATCATCATCCGAGCGACAACGGTGACTTATCACCACACCAGCTGGGAATATAAACCCGAGGGGATTACTTCCGCGCAGATGAATATGCAATATGTAGTGGCGGTTACCGCCCTGGAGGGGGATATCTTCATCGATCAATTCACGAATGAAAAAATGGTAGATCCAAAAATTATTGCTTATACCCGTAAGGTGGAGGTAATACCCGATCCGGAACTCGACAAACTGGGACCGGAATTCCGCCATGCCATCATTGCCGAGGTGAAAACAAGGAATGGCCGGGTTCTGCGTGAGCGGCTGGATACTGCCAAAGGAAGTGCAACCAAACCCATGTCCAAAAACGAGGTGTTCGGCAAATATCAGGTTCTCGCCGGAAAAGTTTTACACCCGCAAAGGGTCGACGAGCTGCCGGAGACTATCTTTAAATTAGAAAAGATGGAAGACGTTCGAGATCTGGCCAAGATACTTATACCCTGAAAGAAAGGGATGATCATCAGTGAACAGGGAGGCCTTTAAATAATTCAGTTGACATAGGTGGGTTGGTTCACAGGCTGGGAGGCTGGCAGAAGCAGGGGGAGTGAGGTTAAGGGATATGGCAGAATTTCAACTGGGAGTTTTT
>JAOUFX010000818.1 GCA_029857975.1 Deltaproteobacteria bacterium
TACGGGTGGCCAAGAAATATCCAGACGTGAAGTTTTGTCATCCCGGCGGGTACAAGCGTGCCCCCAATCTGACCACCTACTGGGCCAGCACCCCTGAAGCTTTTTACCTCATGGGGATTGCAGCCGGCAAAACTACCAAGACGAATAAGATGGGCTATGTAGTGGCCCTGCCCATCAGCTACTTTTTGGCGAACATCAATGCCTTCCACTTGGGTGCCCGTTCGGTAAATTCCAAGGTGGAAACCCGGGTGGTATTCACCGGAACCTTCCTGGATCCAGCGAAGGAGGCCACCGCGGCCAATGCCCTCCTCGACCAAGGCGCGGATATCCTCGGAGTCATTGTAGACTCTCCCATCACCGTGGTCCAAACCGCTGAAAAGCGTGGCGCCCATTCCGTCGGTTTCCATTTTCTGGGGGTTCAGAAATTCGCCCCCAAAGGCTGGATCAGCGGCGTTGCCTTTACCTGGGGAGGTCTTTACACCCGTTTCGCCAAAGAGGTCATAGACGGAACCTGGAAGAGCCAAAATATTCTGGGGAACCTGGCGAGCGATTATTTGGCCATCGCCCCCTTTGGCCCGGCTGTCCCTGCCGATGCGGGGAATCTGGTGATGGCCACCAAGCAAGACTTTATCGGCGGAAAGAAGCATGTCTTTGGAGGACCGATCAAGGATAACAAGGGCGTGGAACGGGTGAAAGCTGGGGAGCATTGGTCGCTGGATAATCTGGGCAAAATGGACTGGCTGGTTGAGGGTGTGATTGGCCAGCCAAAGTAAAATAAGGTGAACGCCGCAGAAGGAACTTTCAACTTTCTAAGGAAGGGGGCAAGGACGGGGTCCTTTACCTGGCCAGCAAGGTCGGTGGGCGCAAAAGCGAGGGATCTGCTCGCTGTGAATGGGTACTCCGGCAAGGTTCTCGCTGCCTTTTCAACCACCATTTACTTGCAGGGCTGGGGGGACGAGATTCTGTGGGTGGCTGGGGAAGGGCTTCCGCTTCACCGACGCTGCCTTCTGGCCTCCTTCCCGCCGCGCTCCGTTTGCGCCGGGCAAAACTTTTTCGTTCAGGGTGGCCATTTACGAATCGGCGAGGGTATAGCCTTTAAACTGGACCGGGCGATGGAGTGGGAACCTTTAACGGTCAGGCCGGGTCAGGCAGAGCCGCTGGCGAGGGTTGGTGCTGGTGTCCGACGCTTGCTGGCCGCCATACCGGCGCCTGGCAGCGATGAGGGTCTTGGTCAGGCCATTCGACTCATTTCAGCACTCGCTGACCGCAGGGACCCAACAATCTTCCGGCCCAATTCCCTGTCCGCTCGGGCGCTCAATTTGGTTCTCGGCTTGGCCAGGGCTTGTTTCGGCCAAGAGATAAACCAGGTCGCCAGGATAGGCAGAGAACTGGTTGGACTGGGCCCGGGTCTGACGCCTTCCGGGGATGATTTTCTGGGAGGATTGTTATTTACGACCCGTTCCCTGAAGATGGCTTACCCGGGTGATTTTCATTGGGAGGAGCAGCCCATTACCGACCTGATCAATTGGGCGCGCGCCCGCACCAATTCCATCAGCTATGCCATTTTCAGCGATCTGGTTCTGGGCCATGGTCCAGAGCCGTTGCACGACCTTATCCGTTCGTTACTGCAAGGCGAGGATCCAGGGAAGGTGATAGCTGGTATCACTCGCTTGCTCAGGATCGGCCATGTCTCCGGCTGGGACATCCTGGCCGGGGTGCTGACGGGCATGCTCTTGGTTGAAGGCAAGGTAAACAACAGCAGCATAGCGCATAGGGCATAGCGTAAAAGGCGCAGGGTAAAAGGGGAGAATTTGATCCATGAATGATATCAAACAAAAGATTGAAGGTGCGAACTCGGAGGCCGTAAAACGCCTAAACACTGCCGATCCCGCGTTGGTGGATATTGCGCCCGCGGGAGAAGTCATTCCGGGTCTCCAAGATAAAATGATCTTACATTCCGGCCCGCCGGTTGATTGGGTGCATATGTGCGGCGCCCAGCGGGGCGCAATGATGGGGGCTGCGATCTTCGAAAGATGGGCCAAAGATGTTGATGAAGCCTTAAGACTTCTGGAGAGCGGAGAAATTAAATTTGAACCTAACCATCACCACCAGGCTGTCGGCCCCATGGCTGGGACGATCTCCGCTTCCATGCCGGTTTGGGTCGTCGAGAACAGGTCTTTCGGGAACCGGGCTTTTTGCCGGCAAGTGGAAGGCCGCCAACAGTTCGGCGACTACAGGGATGCAGCTCTGGATGGCCTGCGCTCCTGGCGGGATGTCTGGGCACCGTCGCTCCGTAAAGGCATCCTGCAAATGGGCGGCCTCCCTTTGAAACCCATTATCGCCAAAGCTCTGCAGATGGGCGACGAATTACACAACCGTCCCGTCGCCGCCTCC
>JAOUFX010000819.1 GCA_029857975.1 Deltaproteobacteria bacterium
GGAGCACTTCTTTCGAAGGTTCAGCTCTTCGAATTTCTTCTGATCTGCCGGGTCTAAAAGATTCAGGTGAATGATATCCCGGCACTGGATGCTGCTGAAATCTTTCTCAAACTCCCGGATCATCTCCTGGACTTTGGCGTAGGCTTTTTCCCTTTTTTCCTTTTCTTCGCTCTTGGTGCGACCGAAACAGTAACCCAGGGCCATCGCTCCGCCGACGACTGCCCCGCAAACCGTCCCCCAACGGGCCACTCCTCCCCCGAAAGGAGTGGCCATTTTCAAAGCTTGATCTCGGTCATATGATAGATCCTCACCGAGGATCGTGATGGTAGCTTCCGCTCAGTTTAGCCCACTTTTCATCAGGTCATAAGCCATATTTTCCAAATCTACTTTTTGTTCCATGGTTTTCCTTTCTTTGTTTTTTCCCAGCATTATAGGGCTGCTTAACTTCTCTGTCAAATTCTAATTCAAATAATGAAGTTGCAATCCTCGGTCCAAATTCTTATTATAATAAGCCACGTAAAAAAATATAGGTGCGCAAGGGTGCCCCATTTCTTCCGCTTGATTGGCGGCCGAATATATTATGGCTGGTGGATCTTAGTCCTTGGTTCCATTATTACAGCCGTGGGCATGGGCATACTTTACCAGGGTTTTTCTGTTTTTTTCCTGCCCTTGAAACGGGACCTGGCATTGAGCAGCGCTGCCGTCTCGCTCCTTTACGGCGCTGCTCGCCTGGAAGGCGGCGCCGAGGGCCTGCTCATCGGCTACCTGATCGGCCGATTTGGGCCCAGAGCGATGATTCTCCTTGGAGCCTGTTTAGCCGGAGTGGGTTTCATCCTTCTATCCACGGTGCAAAGTTTCCTGAATTTTTTCCTGATCTATATCTTCGTTGTCGCGCTGGGAAACAACGCCGGTTTTTACCATCCGGTTTCCGCCGCGGTGAACGCCTGGTTTATCCGCCGGCGGGGCGTAGCGTTTGCCGTCATCAGCGCCGCAACCAATATCGGCGGAATGGTCATTGCTCCGATCCTTTCGTATCTCATTCTTAGTTATGACTGGCGAACCGGGGCGGTGATCTGTGGGATCGCCATTCTGGCTGTGTGTTTGCCTGCGGCCTTGCCGATTTACCGTTCTCCGGAAGTCTTGGGGCTTTTTCCCGACGGCAGACCGGCGCCAGAGAAAGGCGGGGACGCATCCAGGTTGCTGCAGCCGGCCCCCCCGGAGGCGGATTTTACTGTTCGGGAGGCTTTGAGAACGTTTCAGTTCTGGATCTTAACCCTGGCCATCACCCTGCGGATCATGGTGACCACGGCCTTGGTAATTCACCTGATCCCGGTTGTAGTGTGGAAGGGCAGAGATGAGGTCACGGGTGCGTACATGATAAGCCTTTATTCTTTCAGCACCATCATTACGGCTATGGCCTTGGGTTGGTTGGGCGACCGCTGGAGTAAGCCGCTTTTGAGCGGCGTTGGCCTTTTACCCGCCGCGGTCGGGATGGTTGGGTTAATTTTCAGTTCGTCGAATTCTTTTCTCTATTTGTTTTCCATCGGGTTGGCGGTGGCCATGGGAACCATACCCATCAACTGGGCCCAGATTGGAGATCTTTTTGGGCGCCGGAGCTATGCCACCCTTCGGGGCGCCATGGGAGTAAGCTATGGCCTGGCTTCTTTTATCTCCCCCATCTATGCCGGATGGATTTTTGACCGCACTGGCAGCTATGATATCGTTCTTCTGTCCTTCTCCGCCATTCTTATCATCGCCGCCTTCCTCTTCGGCGTGCTCCATCGACCCTTTCGAATTCAATTCGTTTTGCGGAATTTTACGGGGCGTTGATTCATACACTGCACTGGATAAAAAAGGGGAAAGGAGTCTTAACATTCACCAGAGGGGAGGATATTTATGACGGATATGGTAAAGCAAAGGTTGGCTCATATCTGTATATTGGTTAAGGATATCGACCGGGCAATCGAGCATTATACAAACATTCTTGGTGCAGTCTGTCCCCAGCTTTTGAAAGAAGATGTGGTCAAGGAAGAACGTTTCGCGGGAAAAGACAGATACGCAACGGCCTTCTTTCGGGCTGTGGGGAGCGGCTGCGATATTCAACTCCTCCAGCCCCTTGACCCTGAATCACCGCTGTTCAAGCGCATGGAGAAGCATGGGGAGGGCCTGCACCACATTGCTTTTGCCTCCTCTCGCCTGGAAGATACCTTCCAGCAACTGAAGAAAAAAGGAGTATCCCTGCAGGGGGATCAATTCATTTTCGATGCCAATACTCCGGAAACCCGGTGGGTATGGATTATGCCTCCGTACGCCCATGGCGTGCTGATCGAGGTGATGGACGAATATAAGCCGATTGACGGTTAGCCCAAGATAAGTTACGGGAATTCCGGGGA
>JAOUFX010000820.1 GCA_029857975.1 Deltaproteobacteria bacterium
CAGTATCGCAGAGGTATAAGCCCCTATTAGGAAGAACCCGGCTACTCCGAAATCAAGAAGTCCACAGTAGCCCCAACGCATGTTGAGCGCCAGGACAAGCATACAATAAATAGCAACTAAGGTTATTATTCCTATCAAAAAGGAAACCATGTCTAAAAGCCTCTTTCCTTTCCCAGAATTCCACTGGGCCTGATTAGAAGACAAACGAACATAATAACAAAGGCAATAGCTATCTTATATGGCGCTAAGACCGGAAGAATGCCAGCACATTCCGATGCCAGACCTATGATCATAGCCCCAACCAAGGCCCCGACAAGATTGCCTACGCCTCCAAGGATAAGAGCAGAAAAAAGGAACAATAGGTTGATAAAGCCCATCCAAGGAGTGAGCGTGGTGATGAGAGCTAAAAATATTCCCCCTAATGCAGCCGTTGCGGAGCAAATGACCCAGGTCCAAATGAATGCCCGCTCGGTATTGACACCTCTAATCGTGGCTAGTTCTAAATTATCAGCGGTCGCGCGCATCGCCCTTCCGATGCCGGTGTATCGGAGCAGGGCGAAGATACCCCCCGTCAAAACAAAGGATAGACCTATCAGAACCAACTGCATAGGAGTGATAATAAAAGGACCCAACCTAATTCCGGCTTCAAAAGGAATGTTATATTTTTGCGGATTCGGTCCCCAAATTGCCAACTCGGCATTGTGGATGACAAAAGCCAGACCAAGTGAAGCAATGAGTAACACCAAAGGTCCATGCCTTCGCAATGGTTTAAAGACGACCCAGTAGAAAATCACTCCCAGGATTGCGGAGATAACTATAGAAAATACTGCAGAGGCGAAAAAATTCAGCCCCAGGGAAACATTGAAAAGGAGCACCAGATATGCTGCTAGCCCGAGTTGATCCCCGTACGCTAGATTAAAAAATTTGCAATTCCTGCAGAGTAATGATAGAGCTACCGCAGGGAGAGCTAAAACGGCGCCAGTAATTATCCCGAATCCTAAATAGATCATAAGATTTTCTAACCTTTTGACTGAACCCCAGGTGGGATTAATTATCTTAACACCTGGGGCTCAGCATGGGTTATTTTCTCGCCTTAAGCACTTCGGGTATAATTGAGCCAACCTCTTTGTCAGTCAAAGTACCTATTCTTTTAAGCTTGCCGTCCTCAACAAGCACTACTTTCAAATAGGTAATGGCATTTCCGTACTCGTCAAAATCTTGACTGCCGGCTACCCCATCATAATCGATATCTTTGCCCTGACGAAGTAGCTTAGCCCCTGCGGCGAATTTGGTCACCTTCACTCCGGGTGGAGAGGAAACCTTTCGAATGTTATCCAGGATTGCCTTACGACTCACCTTCTTGGAAGACTCCAGGGCCAAAGCGATAACGTTCATGGCATCATAGGCATTCTCCGAGAACTGAGACACTCCCGGCTTCCCGGTTAGTGCCTGCAAATCTTTAGCCCAGGCCTCATAACGAGGTGATAGGAGAGCACCTGGATTTACACCTATCACACCTTTAGAAGCTGGCCAGGTAGCTTCAACAAACTTGTCGTTGACAAAGTCACTGCCAACCCATTGAGCTTTAAGTCCTAACTCGGTAAATTCCTTGAAGACCACCGCCCCCTCTGGCGGCGACAATTCATAGAGGATGACATCAGGTTTATTTTTCGTTACCGCCAATAGCTCTGAACGATAGGACGGCGCTCCTGGGGTGATGACAACATCCCCCACAATCTCAAGCCCTAATGCTTTACAAGCCGGTATGACAACGCCCTTAATGCTGGCAGCACTCTCCGTATCTTCAAAGAATAAGGCAACTTTCTTAGCTCCCAGTTCTTTTGCTTTATAGGTCATTCCCGATCCCATCACAGTATCGGATGACACGGTGCGGTACACAATCTTGCCACCATGAGGATCTTTGTCCAGTGCCGTTGTACCGGCGGTTGGCGATATGATGAGAGCTTTTCTCTCTACCCCTAAGGGGATTACAGAACGTATCGTGACTGAGGTAGGCCCGATAATTGCGAGGACCTTGTCAACATCGAGCAGTTTTCTTGCTGCAGCGACCGCGGCATCGGCCTTGCCCTCCGTATCCGCAGGAACAATTTGTATTGGACGCTTATGGAGACCTCCAGCCCCATTAATCTCCTTGACCGCCAGCTCGACAGCCGGTACGCAGCCTGAGACCCAAGTCAAAGGACCGGTATAGGGAAGCAGAACTCCAATCTTAGTGGGCTCCCCCGTAGGTTTGGCTTTTTGGGCATAGACACTCGACAAAGGTATCACCATCAAAATAGCAAGAAACAAAGCAATCAAAAGTATCTTAACTTTCATTGACTTCACCTCCTTTTTAAAAATTGCCCTTTTTTTGGATTCATAGTCTTTC
>JAOUFX010000821.1 GCA_029857975.1 Deltaproteobacteria bacterium
ATTGCTTTTTCAGGGCTTCTACTCCGGGTAATTTCTTTCCTTCTAAAAGCTCCAGGAAGGCGCCGCCAGCCGTGGAGATGTAGGAGATTTTCTGGGACTCTCCGGATTGGTGGACCGCCAAATCTGTATCCCCGCCCCCAACGACGCTCACCGCCCCCGAACTGACGATGTGCCGGACCATGGCCAAGGTTCCCCGGCTAAAGGGTTCCATCTCGAATACTCCCATGGGGCCGTTCCAGAGGATGGTTCTGGCCCCCTGCAGTGCCTGGCTGAAAAGAGCAATGGTATCCGGGCCGATGTCCAGGCCCATCCTTTCTGAGGGAATTTTTTCTACGGCAACTATCTGGATCTGGGCAGATGGTTCCATCTTATCCGCGACCACACAGTCAACAGGCAGGTACACCTTTACCCCCCGTTTTTCCGCGATGGTCAGAACTTCCCGGGCGGTGTCGATCAGTTCATCTTCGACGAGAGATTTTCCTACGCTGACGCCCTTGGACTTCAGGAAGGTGAAGGCCATTCCGCCTCCGATAATCATCTTATCCACCCGCAGGATTAAATTTTTAAGAACCTCAAGTTTTCCAGAAACCTTGGCTCCCCCGATGATGGCCACCAGTGGGCGCGCCGGATCCTCCATGACTTGGTTTAAATAAAGCAATTCCTCCTTCATCAAAAAGCCGGCGGCCGGTTCTGGGAAAAGCCTGGTTATCGCCTCCACGGAAGCATGGGCGCGGTGGGAGACGGCAAAAGCGTCATTGATGTAGACTTCAGCTAAACGGGCTAAATTTTGGGCAAACGTCGGATCGTTTTTTTCTTCTTCCTTATGGAAGCGCAAATTTTCCAACAAAATAACATCTCCCGGAACCATGGCTGCGGTCATTTTTTCCACTTCCGGGCCGATGCAGTCTGGAGCCATTTTTACTTCTTTTTTTAAAAGTTCGCCCAGCTTCCGGGCTACCGGCCCCAAGCCATATCGGGCTTCCGACTTTCCCTTCGGCCTTCCGAGATGGGAGGCCAGAATGATTTTTGCTCCTTGTTTGAGGGCATATTGGATGGTCGGCAGGGACGCTTGGATGCGCGTGTCATCGGTTATGGTCCCGCTTTCGTCCATGGGTACGTTGAAATCCACCCGGATGAAGACTCTTTTCCCCTGGATGTTCAGTTGATCGATGCTTTTGAAATTCATCGCATTCCTCCTTCCAGAGAATTGGTAATCTCAAAAATTAAGCGCAGGGGAAATCGATAAAATCTAAAACAATCATAGGGTTTATTCAATATCAAAGTCAATGCCTTTCTTTGCTTGCCTACCTTCACTTTTACAGAACCCCTATTCGTGGCCTGGGGTTCAGGGCGATGAGCGCGGGCAGCATCGGCCGGGAGGAAACCATTCCCCAGGTTTCCAGCCGGGTCTCCGCAAAATGAGGCGGGATGCCTTTTCCCGCCCAATCCGGAAAACAACCAGTGCCTCATGGTGCCAAGCGAAGCGCCCTGAACCCCGGGCCCGGGATGATTCTCCAGCGCCGGAATCGGGCGGGAGGGTGATGAAAGAGGAGGCACCGGCGGGACAAAGATCAATTCCGGAGCCATGCTGGCCTTCCGCCAAGGAAGGCGGGATCGGAGGAAGGGAGGGCATTTTCGGCGGCAGTCCCGCCCTGTCCATGGAAAGGATTACCGCCTTGTGCTCCCGAGAGATTCACCCTCCCGTCCGGGCCGTCCAGTCTCTTCCCGGACCCGGCGGGGAGGTGCTGCTCTGGGCCAAAAAGGCGGTGGTTCTTCCATAACCCGGAGCTTTACTTCCACCTTTGTAGCAAAGATATATGTTTTTTGTGCTCTCTTTTAGCGGAGACAAAGGGAAGGGGTGCAAGAAGGTTTGCTCCCACCGTTTGGCCGGCGAGCAGCACCTCCCCGCCGGGTCCTGATGTTCCTTATGAAATCATAAGATAAAATAAAAAGTGAAGGGGGGCAAGCTTTCTTTGAATTGGCCGAAACAGGGGGCAAGGATTCAAGTGAGAAAAAAGAGTGTTGGTGGCAATAAAAAAGGAAATTATGAATTCAGGAAAACGAAAGGGGGGCAAGGCCTGGAAAGATTCATAAAAAAAACTTGACAAAAAATGAAGCGCTATGCTAAAAAACGCTTGAATGAATAATCATTCATTTTATTTTCCATGTTTTTTGCTTTAATCAAAGTTAGACCAGCGAAAGGGAAAAATAATTATGGACAACAAAAGGAATAACAGAAGATGGGTTTGGGGTGTTGGTATTTTAACCGTTATTTTCATGCTCTGGGCAACACCTCTTCTGGCCAGTGAAGCGGAACTGGAAATACCCGTACTCACAGAAAGCCAGAATAGTTTACTCATGATTGGCCTGCTCATCTGTATATT
>JAOUFX010000822.1 GCA_029857975.1 Deltaproteobacteria bacterium
AGCACCCCTTGCCCAAACATTAGTAGGTGAAAGCGAGAACCCAGTTCTCATTTATGGGGAAGCCTGCCCGATCAAATCCTGCCTTTCACAAATTATCCCATCCAGCAGCTTGACCGCATTCTGCAACTGTTCCGGGGCCAAGTAGGAATAGCGCTGAGTCACGATCAAGATCTTGTGGCCCAGAAGTTCCTGTAGCGCCCGGATGTGCACTCCCCGCATAGCCAAATAGCTGGCGTAGGTATGCTGTAGATCGTGGGACCGGAAATCCGCGATCCCCGCCCGTTTGCATGCCGAGGTAAAGCTGTGCTTGATATCCCCGATGTACCCGCCGTTTCATTGCCGAGAACATAACCTGCCTTCCTGTTGAACTTTATAGCAAGGAATGCTATCATGATGTATAAATTGTAATCAGAGGAGGCAGCTATGATCAGAACTCAGATTCAATTAACTGAAACGCAGGCAAGAACCATAAAAAAAGTCGCGATGGATCAGGGAACTTCCATTGCGGAAATTATCCGTCGCGCTGTCGAAAATATGGTTCAAGCGAGTCCCAAAGTTAGTAGCCAGGAAAGGCTTAGAAGGGCGGTTGAAATTGTTGGGAAATTCCGGTCGGGGAAAAGAAATATTTCCCAAAAACATGATAAATACCTAGCGGAGGCTTATGAGAAATGAGAATCTTCGTTGATACTTCCGCTTTCTATGCTCTCTTAGACCGTGATGACAAAAATCATCAAAGAGGGGAAAAGGCCTGGATAAAAATTCTTGAGGATGACTCAACGATCGTGACAAGTAATTATATCTTTTTAGAAACCTTCGCTCTTTTGCAAAGCCGTCTCGGCCTGGGGGCAGTCCGGGGATTTCAGGAAGATGTTGTCCCGATCCTTCAGGTGGAATTTGTCACCCCCGACATTCATCGAGCCGGAATGGCCGCGTTGCTTTCGGCAGGCAGAAGGGGGCTTAGCCTCGTAGATTGTGTAAGTTTCGAGTTGATGCGCAATTTGGGAATCAAGATAGCCTTCACCTTCGATGCCCATTTTAAAGAGCAAGGATTTAACGCCATTCCTTAGGGTTTTGTCATCAGGGGAGAGCTTGAGGTAGATGTAAGGTTTTGGAACTTAAGTAAGAACAGGGTTTTGTCAATTTGATATTGATGCGCTCACATACCGGAGGTCGGGAGTTCAATTCCTCCACCTCTATCTTCTAGCCCCATTTAGCCTCTGTGGGCTAATCAATTATTGAAGTCCCATAAGAAAATTGATATTCTGCACGAAATGCTATCCAAGCCAGGGAAGCCGATCCATGTCTAAGAAAAGGAAAGTTTTAAAACAATTGAGGCACCTTCCCGGGGAGCTCAAACCCGTTTTCTGGGATTATGATTTTAGTCGGTTGAGATGGGAGAAGGATCAAGATCTCATTATCTCTCGTGTACTTTCTTATGGAGACTGGGATGCCCTGAAATGGCTTCGGTCTTGGGCAAATAATAAAAATTTGCAAGAATGGCTTTTAGCTAAGCGAGGAGCCGGGTTAAGTTCTCGCCAGCTCCGATTCTGGGAATTGATTCTGGAATTGCCGCCCCGGGAAGTCAATAAATGGTTGAAGGATAAAGGGCGAATGGTCTGGGAGAGGAGAGCGGGGTAATGGGCTTTCATCGAGATGTTTTAACGCAGGACCAGAAAAGGGTTTTAAAGCGGCTCGGACCCTTCGCCCTGCAGCAGAATTTTTATTTGGCGGGCGGGACGGCCTTGGCCATCCATTTGGGTCATCGACGCTCCAGGGATTTTGATTGGTTTACAACCCGACAGATATCCGATGCCATGATACTCGCCGGATTGATCCGCGCGGAGGGCATTTCCTTCAAACTGGGACAGGTGGCGAGGGGCACTTTGAGCGGGTCCGTTTCCAGAGTCCCGATCTCCTTTTTCGAATATCAATACCCCATGCTGCAGAAGGAAATTTATTGGCCGGAATTCGGCTGCCGCCTGGCTTCCCTCCCGGATATTGCCTGCATGAAACTTTCGGCCATCGCCCAAAGAGGTCACAAAAAGGATTTCATTGACCTCTATGCTTTGGGGATAAAGTCCTTCAGCCTGAGACAAATGCTGGGTTTTTATCGGAAAAAATTTTCCCTCCAAGATATCGCCCACATCTTATTCGCCCTTTCCTATTTCGACGATGCCGAAAAGGAACGAATGCCGGTGATGATCTGGGAAACCAAATGGAATACGATCAAAAAAACCATCCAGACATGGGTAAAAACTTTTGTCAACAGGCACAAATAAATTCTCACCGAACCCATCCCTTTCCCCTTTTTCCGGATAAAAACGAAACGGGAAAGACCAAGAAGGGTTTGAAACAAGGCGGCCCATTTTACATTACTACC
>JAOUFX010000056.1 GCA_029857975.1 Deltaproteobacteria bacterium
GGATGAAGCGGCCCTCGCAGCAGAAGGATCCCGATATGTATGTTCATGTGGTGGAGCGGAAGAAGGATGGGATTGTGGTCCGGGGGTCGAAGGTGCATAATTCGGAGGCTTCTGTGGCCGATGAGATTCTGGTGGTTCCCACGCGTGCCCTTTTGCCGGAGGAGAAGGATTGGGCGGTGGCGTTTGCGGTTCCTGGAGATTGGGAAGGGGTAAAACAAGTCGTGACAGTGCATAACCTGCGGGGCCGGGAGTATTTCAAGAGAGGTTTTGCTCCCGGGTCGACGGATTCGTATACGATTTTTGATGATGCGTTTATTCCGTGGGAGCGGGTGTTCCTTTGCGGGGAAACCATCCACGGGGGCACGTGTGCACTGCTCTTCGCCCTTTTTCATCGCCACAGCTATTCCGGCTGCAAGCCGGCGTTGGGCGACTTGATGCTGGGAACGGTGGCTTTGGCGGCGGAATACAATGGAATTGCTAAGGCGTCGCATGTGCGGGACAAATTGGCGGAGATTATCCGGGTGTCCGAGCTTGGTTATGCGGCCGGCTTCACGGCTTCCGAAATGGGGAAGCCTGAAGTGTACATCCCTGGGGTGGGATTTAGGCCTTATGGGCCGGGAAGTTATATCCCCCATTCCATTTATGCCAACGTGGGCCGCAACCTAACCGGGGAGGCGGTTTTCCGGGAAGCAGAAATTCTTTGCGACGTTTCCGGAGGGGTTCCGGCTACCTTCCCCTATGAAGGGGATTTTGTGAACCCCGAGACTAAAGATCTCTTGTACAAATACATCACCCGTAACCCGGAAATTCCACCGCAAGATGCCGCCCAGCTTTGGCGGTACGTAGGCGATCTGGTATGCTCAGCCACGGGAGGGATTCACCAGTTTGGAGCGTTTCATGGTGGAGGCTCGCCGATTATGGAAGGTATTGCGATCACTACCCAGTATGACATCGAGTCCCGGAAAAAAATGGTCAGGAAGCTCGCGGGCATACCAGACCGACCCAAGAATCCGGAAATGCCAGAAACAAAGAAATGATAAACGCAGGGAGCCAGGGGCATGAAGCTCCCTGCTCCTTGCTTACCGAAAAGGAGGCTATCGATGAGAGAAGTGGTCATTGCCGGATATTTGCGCACCGCCCATTCGCGGTCCCGTCCCAATGATCCACCCCGGGACTGGTTCCATAAAGTAAGATCCGACGACCTATTGGCGCTGCTTCTTCCCGAGGTCATCAAAAGAACGGGAATAAAAGCCGAAGAGATCGAAGATTTCATCATGGGATCAGCCACGGGCGTGAATGAGCAATGGAGTTATGGAGGGCGGTTCCCCATTTTCCTGGCCAACCTCCCGCAAACGATTGCGGCCAAATTTGTAGACCAACAATGCGGTTCGGCCATGGCCGGAATTCATGTCGGGTTTATGGAAATTGCCATGGGATTTGCCGACATCGTGATGATTGGGGGAATGGAACATATGACGCGCGTTCCCATCGGGGGACCCCTTTTGGAGAAAGGGGCCATTGCTCCGAACATGCGTCTTTTCACGGATCCGGCTTATAAACACTGGGATATGATGACCACCATGAATATGGGGTTTACCGCGGAAAAACTCTTTGCCCAGAGTGGCTTAACGAAAGAAGACATGGATCGCTGGGGAGTACGTTCCCACCAGCGGGCGGCCAAGGCCCAAAAAGAAAATTTTTTCAAGGATGAAATCTTTCCCATCGAAGCCGAACAGGGGGATGGGAAAATGATGGTTGTGGATAAAGATCAGGCCATCCGGGCAGACACCACCATGGAGGGGATGAAAGACCTGAAGCCGGTGTATAAACCGGACGGCGTTGTCACTGCAGGGACTTCCTCACCCCTGAATGCAGCGGCCACCTCCATGATCCTGATGTCCAAGGAGACCGCCAAAAAGAAAGGGATCCGGCCTATGGCCACTATAAGGTCCATCGGCTTTGCCGGGGTGGATCCAACCATCATGGGGATAGGCCCGGTTCCTGCCAGTCGCAAAGCCTTAGAGAAGGCTGGTTTGCAGGTTAAAGACATTGATTACTGGGAGATCAACGAAGCTTTCGCCATTGTCGTTTTGAACTGCGTCCAAGAACTCGGGATTGACCCGGATCGGGTCAACGTCATGGGGGGAGGGTTAGCCATCGGGCACCCGCTGGGGGCAACAGGCATCCGCCTGGTTGGAACGCTGGCCCGCATTTTGAAGGCCAAAAGCGGCCGTTATGGACTGGCCAACGCCTGTGTCGGCGGCGGTCAGGGTGTGGCCACGATTATTGAAAGAGAACCTTGAAGAAAAGTGTCAGTGTCAGTGGTTAGCGTCAGTATCTTTTTATTTTGATATTGATCCTCACACTGATACTGACACTCACACTGTCTTTTAGAAAGGAGGAAAGCCATGAACGTTGGCGATATTAAAAAAATTAGCGTGGTGGGGGCGGGAAACATGGGACATCAGATCTCGCTCCTTTGTGCAATTCACGGCTATAAAACCACCTGTACGGACATCGTCCCGGACATCTTAAAGAAGGCCGAAAAATTTGCCGATACCTACCTGCCCGGGCGGGTGGAGAAGGGGAAAATGACCAAGGAGGTAGCCGAGAGCGTCCGAAAAAATATCTCCTTTACCTTGGATTTGAAAGAAGCGGTCCGAGAAGCTGATTACGTCATTGAAGCGGCGGTGGAAGTTCTTGAGGTCAAGAGAAAGGTTTTTGCCGATCTCGACCGTCTGTCTCCGCCCCAGGCCATCTTAGCCACCAACAGCTCGTACCTGGTGAGTTCTCTCGTGGCCGACGCTACGAAACGGCCGTCGAAAGTGGTTAACATGCACTTTTTCAATCCGGCTTTGGTGATGAAACTTGTCGAAGTGGTTAAAGGGCCCCACGTCTCCGACGAAACGGCCAAGGTCACCATGGACCTTTCCGAGAAGCTGGAAAAAATTCCGGTCCTCCTCAAGAAAGAAGTGGAGGGATTCCTGCTCAACCGCATCTTCCGCGTGATCGGCCGCGAGGCCCTCTGGATGCTGGAGATGGGAATCGCCAGCCTGGAGGACATCGATAAAGCCTGCGTCTACGGCGCCGGGCATCCCATGGGCCCCTTCCGCCTGATGGACCTGACCGGAATCGACCTCAACTATATCCGGTCCATGGAACGGTTCAGGGAGACCGGGGATCGGGCCGACCTGCCTTCACCCAGCGTCGTGGAAAGATACATGAAGGGGAACTACGGGGAAAAGACCGGCAAGGGCTGGTATGACTACCCGGATAAGAAGAAATAGATCAGGGGACTCACTCTGCGTTCCTTGTTACGGATTGAATGTAAGGAAAGCCGGAACGATATCATCCGGGTCTGGAAATCAGCCGGGGTCGGCAGGGCGGGGGCATCGACGCCCACCGCCTGGCCAACCGGCCGAAGAATTTTTGACGCTTTGCGCTGAAGGATACGGAGTCTTTCCAAAATGCTTCCAGCAGGAAGCGTTTAGTACCGTGATGAGGTAGAAGGTCTTCTTACACCTTTAGGCACTTTGGTGCGTTGGGCACTGGATCCTGAATCCAAGGTGTCTGCCAGTCTCTTCACTCAGCTTGCGATGATTCCCGGGAAGCCTACCCCTTTATTCCTTTGCCGAGGGATCGACAAAAGATTACAGCGATGTGGACTTGGCAGTGGTTTTGGGTTCTTTAAAGGTACCCGAAGACTCCCCTTTTGGCGAAGGATTTCAAATCTTTCATGAAGCTCAAGCATACCACTCCATGCTGGAAGTGGTCTGCCTCGATCGAGGAGAATTCGACCAGGATTACCATTGCCTGCCTGACACCGAATAGGAACTTTCCAGAGATTTTTTTCAAAGGAAACATAGAGCTTAGGTCGCAGTCTAATCTTTTGACTCCTTAAAGTGTTTTTGCTATTATTAGCCAAAAATCAGCTTTTCCCCTCAACCCTTTCCCTGGGACAAGAATCCAGGCCTTTTCATAAGGAAGAAAGATGCCCGTCGAGCGGGACGTGGTTTCTGAGTGAACTTACGGTTCGCGCTCAGTGTGTGATAAACCGTTGGTGTAAAGTGAACTTTTGCTTTTGCAATAAAGGGGTCTGCTCTTATTGTATTTCATGGAATAAATCCATAAAATCAGCCCCAGCTTACAATGCAATTCAAAAACAATCGGGAAAGAAAATTATGGGAGGATAGAATATGTCCAAAATTCTTGTTATTTACCATAGCCAGCAGTTTGGTAATACAAAAGGACTTGCTGAAGCACTTGCGGAAGGGGTCCGGGAAAGTGGAGCGGAAGTTGAGCTCATTAACACAAACGAACGACGGGTAACGTTGAATGAATTCCTGGCCACGGATGCGGTCGCGATCGGCACACCCGACTATTTTTCATACGTCGCCGGAACTATCAAGACCTTGTTCGACGACATTTATTTGTGGGATCAGGCGGGTAACCCTGTCAAGGGAAAGCCGGCGGCATTGTTTTTCTCTCATGGGGGCGGCGGAAAGGTGAAACAACCCCTTGAAGCCTTTGCCCAGCGCTTTTTCCAGCAGGTGGGTGAGACGGTTGAGGGCAGACGTCCCATAAGCGACGAGGCGAAGAAAAAATGCATTGCTCTGGGCAAAGAACTGGTCAAAAGGTAAGTTTTCGAGGTAGGTACCGGATGCCTTTGATGACAGAAGACCCTGTTTTTATTGAATGCGGTTAGCAATTCTTATTAGGGGTAGGGGGTTGGGAAGCTATGCCCCGTTGGCCACGCAGCTGTTCCCCTGGGGGGACAATGCACGTGGTGGCTCGGTGCAACAATCGCGAGCTCTACTTCGCCGCACCGGAGGAGTCTGAAATCAATGGACGCGCCAGCGTGCCTATTTTTCAATAATCATCCGAATCAACTTCTTCGACTTCTTCGTATCCTTCCTCTCTCTCCCGCCAATGAGGAAGATCGTAGCCACCCTCTTTGAGTAAATTCAGTTCTCTTTTGTTAGCATATTCAATAAAATATTCTGCCTCTTCTGGGGGGAAAGGTTCATCATTTACCATCAAAACAGGAAGTCCGTCTTGGCTCACTGGATATTCCGTGGTCAGCTCACCCAAAACTAGTTTGCCGTCAAAGGTTCTTAATTTCAAGAAGACCCTCCTATAAGTCAAGTTACATTAAGATTTCCTGTTTCCCAATCTCTTTTTCTTTTTTCCCTAACCTTCCTCCCAAGAAGGCGATTGGAGAGCGTATTTCTGAGGGGATAATATTAAAAAGGAGGGAGAATGTCAATACAAATAAGGCTGGGCCAAGGTCAACCAGTAAGTGTTTGTTCTCAAGAATCTGTTCAACTCGGCCTTTAGCCGCCCGGGGCAATGAAGAAATGGAAGCGGGGAATAAGAATGTGCGGCGACCAGATAGCCCGCCAGTTGAAATGTCAAGCAAGGGCGCAAAGAGCGCCAAGAGAAATATTTAGACTTCTATACCCCTTTTTTAACCCTACTGCACTCAATTAAGAAAACAATAAATGGATCTTCGCTGGAATCATCTTTGCGTTCTTACGCCTTGGCGTGAGGAGAGGTGAGGCAATTCGTGGACTGAATTATCGATGCCTGACCCCAAACGGCAAACCATTATTGTTTGACACGCAACTCAATTTTTCGTATATTCCACCCCGGACGAATTTTAATTTTCTCTTAGGATAAATTCCCCGCCGTTTGCGGCGGGGTAGTTTATTTGTTTTCCCAATCTCATTCAAGGGAGGGACGCGAAATGGAAAAACGTATCCTCGGACGCACCGGACTCGAAGTAAGCGTCATCGGCTTTGGAACCATCGCCATAGGGGGCTTCTACGGCCCCGCGGACGATGCCGAAAGCATCCGTGCGCTTCACGCGGCAGTCGACGCCGGAATGAACTTCATGGATACCTCCGACGCCTATGGCCTGGAACATCGGAGTGAAATCATCATCGGAAAGTTCCTTAAGGAGCGATCCGATCGGGATGACATCCTAATCTGCACCAAGGGCGGAAATAACATGATTACGCGCAAGCGAGAATTCTCCCCCGACTACATTCGCGGCTGCGTGGAGGGAAGCCTCAAGCGTCTGGGCGTGGAGGCGTTCGATCTCTACCTGCTCCACAACCCCAGCGTGGAGGACCTGGAAAAGGAGATGAGCTTCGATGTTCTCGACCAATACAAGGCCCAGGGCAAGATGAAACATTGGGGGGTCTCGGTGAACACATTGCCCGAATGCGAACTGGCCGTTTCCGGTGGCCGGGCCGAGGCCATGCAGATGGAATATAACATTCTGGAGCAGGAGCCGGCGGAGGTATTCGCCAAAGCAAAGGCCGCGGGCGTGGGCGTCATCTCTCGCGTACCCCTTAAGCGCGGCTTCTTATCCGGGCGCTTCGAAGAGACGCATACTTTTGCCGAGAAGGACATGCGCAGCCGAGTCCTGAGTCCCGAGAACTTGCGGAAGTTTCGCGTTCGGCTGGACAGGCTTCGGGAGGTGGCCGAGGAATTGGGCCGTCCTGCCGCCGAAGTGGCGATCCGCTTCTGTGTCTCCAATCCGAACGTATCCACGGTCATTCCGGGTATTCGCACTCCCGCGCAGGCAAAAGAGGACGCCGCTGCCTGGGAGCCCTTGCCGCCAGCGGCGCTTGCGAAGCTTACGTAGGACATGTAAAGATAGACCCATCCCCCAAAGAGAGTCGGCGCATCCGACCTCGGCGGGAGTTGGAAGGGAAAACTCGCAGTGCCGGTTGGTGGGGGCTCTGTTTCGTCTCGATCAACCGAAGGGTAGCTATCGCCCTAAAGACTTTTTTTCCCTGTACATTTTCCTCACCTGTCCACGTTTATCCTTCTGTACAACCGTCTGCAAAAGGGTGTTGCAGGAGGCCATGGAAACTATCATGCCTGCGGTCTTCCTGGGGATACTTTTATAGCCAGCAAGGAGATGATGACCGCCCAGTCGGGGCGCTCTTGGCCATAAACGGCGAGGTAGCCGGGCTGGAGTGCTTTGGCGATCAGCAGATATTCAATAAGTTTTTCCCAAAGATCATCCAGAGCTATGCCCTGGATGCCCTGGACTGGCTGGGAGAGTCCAAAGAAGATTGGGTACATCCCTTTTTTTCTGTCAGGCGCTTTCTGGAGGGGGTCCGGAGAGCTTCAAAGAAAGCTTACCCATTTTCAACCATTTGACCTGGTCAATAATTTCTGCTCTGATGCGCTAAATTCCGGATTTCCCCTACAACCTTTCCCCTGGATTTTAAACCCAGGCCTTCCAAAAAGCGGGGAATGAGAATGCACGGTATTCGATTAATAAAATAATAATGGAATCTTCGGTGGAATTGTCTTTGCGTTCTTGAGCCTTGGCGAGGGAAAAAATTATGAAGGAGATTAAGGCAGTTTGACTTAGGAATTAAAACTCATGGGTGGAGACCAAATTGTCAAAATGAAAGATCCGACCCCCGATTCCCACTTTGTAGAGGAAATGCGGAATTTGAATCAATCAGATAGTTTCCGTTGAATTAAATTCGATCTTTTACGATTGAGGAAGAAGTTTTTGAAAGGCAGGGACAGTCTCATAGGGAACTTCGGCTTTAGCAACTTCTCCAATATTTTCTTCGTGCAACGCCCGCCCGGATGATTGGCGGCTTTCTTCCCGACATCTCTTATCTATTAAGCATTGGTCTAATAATTTAGCCGATTCAATTGATTCCTGGTTCTTTTCCAAAGCTATCTGAAATTGTTTGATTGCCTCATCAATCAATCCCATTTCTTTACATACCAACCCCATTTGATAATTATAATTGAGGTATAATTTTTCCACTTCTTTTGTTTTCTTTAATTCTCCAAAAATATTTTCGAAGCTATAACCTTCTTCCATAATGATTGACTTGGATGCACCACATTCAATTGGATTGTTCACTTCCAACATTGCAGTTAAGTCAAAGAAGGATCTTTTCTCTTCTTGAAGCGGGCGATCTAAATTTATTTTCGTAATATTTTCATTTAATTCCTGGCTTTTGAATTCTTCAAAGCATGGTGGCTCTATATAATTTGTCTCGCCCAGCGTGAATTTTTCTGGGTCCAAATCAGCCATGAACCCGATCAACTCCGAGGCTTTATCTTGCATCCCCGCGTTATTATAAGAGCAATAAAGTTTTTGATAATGATTGAAAGCTTGCCCTATGAATCCCATTTTCCTGTAAATATCAGCCAATTTTAAATTCACGAATTCCAGCTCTGGCTCCTGTTGCAGGACCTTGTTATAAATTGCAGCCCCCTTATTATATTGCTCAGCATTGCAAAAAATATCTGCGGCCCTTAAATACTCCGAACGCGCATTTTTCTTTTCTCCGTGCTTCTGATATATTTCAGCCATTTTTAGGTGAGCATTGGCATTCATCGGTTCTCTATTGACCAATTCTAAAAAAAATTGGAGGTTCCTTGACCTCTTCCTTTTCCCTCTTCTAAATAAAAGACTAATTTGAGAAAGGAGCTCTTTGGTTTTGTTTCTTTTCATCTTTATCCCCCGGGTTTTTATCTTGGATTTGCACCCTGAGAGGATAAGCAAAATTTATTCCCCTCAAAGAAAAGAAAATTTTAAATCTATCTCACGTTGAAAAATCCAAAGAATATGGGTATTTCAATTTGGATTGCACCTGGAGGGAGCAACATATATCCAGAACGAAGTGACAATATAAATCAATCCAGTGACAAAATATGGCACTAAATCTGGGGACACCATACTGGTTTTTAATTGATGACGGCGGGCATTGCGAGGAAAAAATAATATAGGGCCCCTGTATATTGGCAGAGGAAGGGTTATCCTTGTTAGACATCTTTAACGATGCTGATGGCTGTCCGGTGAAGCAGGAAGTCTATCGTGTGGCAGATAGTTGACTGTAATTTATAAAATCTGAACTTCCTATTGCGGTCAAGATTACAACCAACTAATCATTAACTTCTCGTAATAAAAAAGCAGGATCATAGCTATCCTCGCCTCTTTTTTTTCAACTTATCTCTTTTCTGCTAACTTTAACAATCTCCATGTTGGTATTATTGGAAACCCAGCGATAGAATCCACCTTCGGTCCCTCCTGCATAAGGATTTTAATCTGTTGTCCTTCTTGCTTCAGTTGCCTAGAAAGAATCTTCCAAGTCTTCCAGGCCAAAGTGGAAAAAATTTAGAAAAAAAGGAAATTCTCTTCCACTTTTTTTAGATCCAAGGAAGATAAATTGCAAATAGTTAATAAGATTAATGGATTATTCATCTATAACAATTTGGTTTATTTTTTGCAATATTGCTTAAATAAAGAACTGAAATGGGGAAAATAACCAACTTGCAGCAGAGGAGATTCAAAGTGGTTATCAAATGTACTCTTTCATTCTCCCTGGAAAGCATCAAGTATTATGCTGGACAATTTTCGGACTTACCGCCATTGCCTGAGTACATAACTAAAAAAGGTCCCTATGTCAATAATAAGGAAGGAGCGGCTCATCAAATGATTATTTTATATAAGTTTGACAGATCGAAATCAGGAGAAGCATGGACGAATATCTTAAAGCAAATAGATTTCTTGCGTGGTGTTCCAGGATTTGCTTTATCCGCTCATATCGTGGAAAAAGGTTGGGAGGATAAAGCGTACCGGATTAACCAACAAAGTCGAGGCATATTTATGAAGTCAAGGACGTAGTTTAAAATTGACACCTTTACGAGAAAAAGTACCGGATACCTCTGGATTCGCAACGTTCTAATCTCCTTGAGCTTGGGTTACGATTCTTAGCAGGGGGGATTGGGAAACTGAGACGTCGGGTCAAAGGGAATTTGCTTGTGATAACGAGAAGAGGTAAAAAGTTTAGCGGT
>JAOUFX010000057.1 GCA_029857975.1 Deltaproteobacteria bacterium
TTGAGGGGGCGTAATAAATTAATCAATGTTCCATTACTTTTACGAAGCTCAATAACACAAATAAATTTTTGAGAAATTGCACGTTAGTAGTACAGAGGAAAATTAAGATAAAAAAGTGAAAACAACACAATATTTTAACTTACGAAAGAACGCAGAGAATAAATCGAGTTTTTTTAACTATGAAATTATTCTCCGAGATCTCTGTGGTTTAAAAAAAATCGCTCAATTTAGGCATTAGATAAAGGTTGACAGCGAGGGAACCGTTGGATAGATTGATAAACAGAGGTCCTGTAGGCGGATGAGAGACTTGGGTAGGATCACTGCGGTTGGATTATTATTTCTGCTGTCCTCTTGCCTTAGCTTATTTCTGGAAAAGCCCACCTTCGCTTTGAAGGAAATCGAGATCAAGCGCATCTCCTTCCAGGAAATTGATTTCCTTTTTGGCATCGAGGTCCAAAACCCGAATCAGTTTGATTTGAAGCTGCGAGCCCTCGAATACACGGTCTATCTCAGCGGTCAGGAAGTGGGCAAAGGTCGTCTGGAAAAAGAAATTAAAATCGTGAAAGCGGCTTCAACCCTGGTTCCGGTTCCTTTGCAAACGAACTTAAGAAACCTGGGCAACCCCTTGGCCCTTATCCTGGCCGGCAAGGATTTGCAGTATAAAATCGAGGGGGCAGCCATCATCAAGGCCAGTATGGGCAGCACTACCATCCCCTTTTCCAAAAGCGGTGAGATCAAAATAAAGAAATAGATTTAAAGTTTATTGCATTAGGCCTACTCTTCCTTCTTTTCTTCCTAGTACCCCCTCCAAAAAATGCCCCACTTCCGCCCTCCAAATACTCTATTTTTTTCTCTGCTGCCACTTGGCAAATTTGCTCTTGAGCCAACGCAAAATACTTTCCTAAAGATTTATTTAGCCTTGACAGGTCATTTTGATGTGACTAAAATAGTCCTAATGGATTTAGGAGGGACGGATATGAAAGTTGCAGCCGTATCAGAATTGAAGGCGCGCCTTAGCAAATACCTGAATCGAGTCAAGGCCGGTGAGGAAGTGCTCATAACGGATCGTGGGACCCCGGTCGCTCGGCTATTGCCGATCTCGCGTGCAAAAACTGCGAAGGAAACAATGGCGAGTATGGAAAAGCGAGGATTGATAAGGGTCGGGTCGGGCAAGCTTCCGAAGGATTTTTGGGAGAGGTCGAAAGCCGAGGATTCAGAGGGCTTGGTCCTGCGGGCCCTTTTGGAAGAACGGGAAGGTGGAAGGTGAGATTCTGGGACTCTTCGGCAATCATTCCGTTGTGTCTGAAAGAGCCAACATCTGAGGTGGTCGAAAACCTGGCCAGGACAGATGAAGATCTCGTTGTTTGGTGGACGACGTGGGTTGAATGCATTTCCGCCATGGCGCGCCGATACCGAGAGGGGGTCCTTCCCATCAATGCCGAGCGACAGGCAAGAGCAGCGCTTACAACACTCGCTGGGGAGTGGTCAGAGATTCAACCAACGGAACTCGTACGGCATCGAGCGGAGAGGCTTCTTATGGTCCATTCCTTAAGGGCGGCAGACGCCTTGCAACTGGCCGCAGCACTGATTTGGACGGAGGAAACGACTGCGGGGGCTGAGTTCGTGTGCCTCGACCAAAATTTGAGGGAAGCAGCTTTAAAAGAAGGCTTCACCGTTCTTCCCTAAACTTGATTAACTCTTCTGAAACTTTTTCCTGAATAGATTTCATGCCCTCCTTCCTCGCTCAGACGTTCCTTTTGAGGTCGTCACAAGGAATGATCGTGCTCGGTCAACTTCTCCTTTCACCTTGGCAAATTGTTTTCGCAGCGGCGGCAGTCAGGGCCACAAGTTCGATCAGATACAAAACCCCAGGTAAAGTAGGTCTTACGCTATGCTCCATGCGCCATGCGTTTCCTTCTGTCCTGCCCAATCCCTTCTTCCGGGAGTCCGGAGGAGGGTGCCAATAATACATATAAAGAAGTTTGACTTATTCGCATAATCTGAATTATTATTATTATTGGAAAAAGGAGGAAATCTTATGAAAGCTTTTGCTACTGTTCCCAGGCCCGCGAGGATAAGAATCCGGGGGCAGATTACCATTCCCCAGGACATACGAGAAGAAATGAATCTGGATGCGCAAGCTACGATTAATCTCTTCCGGGTGGGGAAGGTTTTGTTGCTGACCCCCAAACGACTGGAGCGAGCTTCGTTGGCCAGGAAGGTGGAGCGGGAAATGAAGCGCGAAGGACTGACTTTGGAAGATCTGCTGGCGGGTCTCAAATCCCAACGGGAACGATATCTTGAAGAAGCCTTCTCAAAAGATTAAGGTTTTCATCGACACCAGCGTTCTCATTGCGGGGGTCTCGTCGGTAACCGGAGCATCTGCCGCGGTTCTGGATCTCTGCGAGGCTGAAGTCCTCCAGATGGTGGTCAGTCGGCAAGTCCTGGTTGAAGCGGATCGTAATTTTTGCGCCAAACTCCCCAATTTAGTAATCCAATTTCGCCGGTTCATCCAGAATCTGGCTATTTTAATGGTCGAGGACCCGCCGACAAAAGCCGTGGAAAGGGCTGCCAATCTAATTCACCGCAAGGATGCCCCAATCCTTGGCGCAGCCATGGAATCAGAAGCTGACTATTTGATTACGCTCGATAAAAAGCATTTCTTAAAGCAGAAGGCCACGCCCAATATCCCCATCGAAGTCTGCACGCCGGCTGATTTTCTAAGAATTTTTGAGCGTCTCTGGATCCAGGATTAGCCCCCCTTCTTGTTCCCTCCCTTGTTCCCCTGGAGTTAGTTGGTCGGGAAATGGAAGCCTGGACAAAAAAAGTGTATTCCTAAACAACTATGCGAATCTCATGATGGAAAAAGGAAATTTCAGCAGGGCGGAAGAGCTTTTTAAAAAGACTTTGAATCTGAAACCCGTTCACCCACATTCTTCCTTCGGCCTCGCTTTGTTGTACCGGGTAACCGGCCATCCCGAAGAAAGTTTCAAAGTCCTTGAGCGGCTTTTCATTTTGATGCCCAAAACGCCGGGAATTGAAAGCATGCAGATTTACAATGAGGCCCGCAATCTCTACTCGGAAATTAAGGCAGATACGGAATCAAAGACAAGCACTCATTAAAACCAGAAATAGTCGCGAGACGAAATATTTGCGCGTGAAAACCGGGAATACGGATCTCCGGGTCTCTATAGCCCGCTAACTTTCCTGGCGGATAAAGATTTAATCGAATTTCAGTAAATTCCGAATGCAAACAAAATAGACCTGACCCCGTGCGCACTTGACAGGAGGAATATAGGATGTCCCCTTTTTCACGCGGGTTGGACTCGCCTTGAATAATAATTAAAAATACATGAAGTTGGAAGCGATGGCAATATAGAATTTCTTTTTCCTCTAGGATTTTCGTGCTTTCCTATCGCGGCTGTTGTAGAATTGAAAAAACGTTGGCGTCTTTCGAGTCACGTGATCAATTTTTTTATAAGGAGGTTGCCTTATGCCGACAGGATACAACGGAAAAATCTTGCGGGTCAATTTGACCTCAGGGGCTATCCGTGAGGAAACCCCGGAGGAAATCGTCTACCGCACGTATATGGGCGGATCCGCCCTTTCTTCGTATTTTCTGCTGAAAGAGCAAAAGGCGGGCGTAGACCCCCTCGGCCCGGAGAACAAACTACTCTTTATGTCCAGCGTGATCTCCGGAGCGCCCCTAATGGGTCTAACCCGATACACCGTGGCGGCCCGCTCTCCCTTGACCGGGGCTTTCGGGGAAGCAGAAGCGGGAGGTTTTTTCGGGCCGGAGCTGAAGATGGCGGGGTTTGATGGAGTCATCATTGAAGGGCGGTCGGCCAAGCCGGTATATCTCTGGATCAAAGACGGCCGGGCGGAAATTCGGGATGCTTCCAAGATTTGGGGAAAAGACACCGGAGAGGCGGAAAAGCTGATCCGCGAGGAGCTCGGAGACAACCGGATTCGCGTGGCCCAGTGCGGCCCGGCCGGGGAGAAGCGGGTGCGCTATGCCTGCGTGGTCAACGAACTGAAGCATGCCAACGGCCGTACCGGCATGGGAGCCGTGATGGGGTCCAAGAACCTGCGGGCCATTGCCGCCCGGGGCACGCAGAGGGTTTCGCTGGCCAATCCGGAAAAAGTCGGGGAGATCGGGAAAAAAGTACTCGAACTCCTTTCCCAGTCCGTAATGGCCCAGAATTTGAAAAAGTTCGGGACGCCCATGTTCGTCATGCCCCTGCAGAACTCGGGGATCCTGCCGACGCGGAATTTTCAAAAGGGGCAATTCGAGGGGGCGGAAGCCATTTGCGGCGAAAAGATGACCGATACGATCCTGGTGAAATCGGAAGGTTGCTACGCTTGTGCGGTTCTATGCAAGCGGTCGGTCAAGGTGGAGGGCAAGTATAACGCCTCTCCCGAATACGGGGGGCCTGAATACGAGACGGTCGCCTCCCTGGGGTCCTACTGCGGGATTGATAACCTGGCGGCTATCGCCCAGGGGAATGAGATGTGCAACCGGTACGGTTTAGATACCATCTCCGTGGGTGTTTGCATCGCTTTTGCCATGGAATTGGTGGAAAAGGGAATCCTTACTGCAAAAGACACCGACGAGATTGACCTTCGCTTTGGGAATACGGATGCCATGTTGGCCATGATTGGGAAGATCGCCAGACGCGAAGGTTTCGGCGATGTGTTGGCGGAAGGCGTTCAGCGAGCGGCCCAGAAGATCGGGAAAGGGGCTGAAAAATTTGCCATGCACATCAAGGGCCAAGAACTGCCCATGCATGATCCGCGGGGAAAGCAGGGATTGTCCCTGAGTTATGCCACCTCCCCCACCGGGGCGGATCATATCGAAGCTCCCCATGATACTTCTTTCTTAACCGATGGCCCGGCGCTGAAAGCTGCCAAGCCGGCCGGTGTTATGGAGCCCGTCCCGGCGCTGGAGATGGGCCCGAGAAAGGTTCGGCAGTTTGTCCACACCCAGGCAATCTGGAACTCCTTCAACTCCCTGGGAGTCTGTAACTTTGCCGCGGCGCCTTATACGGCGATTCCTCTTGTTACGCTCGCCGAGGCGGTGGAGGCGATTACCGGCTGGAATACCAGCCTTTACGAATTGATGGAGTTGGGGGAGCGGACGGTCACAATGGCGAGGATGTTCAACATCCGGGAAGGGTTGTCCAAAAAGGATGATTATCTCCCCGAGAGATTATATGAAACCTTGGAGGCCGGGACTCCCCGGGAGAAAAAGATTACCCGCGAAGATTTCGCCAATACCCTGAAACTTTATTATGGGGCCATGGGCTGGGACCCGGAAACCGGAGTGCCGACCGAAGGGAGATTGAGCTTTTTAGGCTTGGATTGGCTGATTCCCAAAAAATAGAGAAGGGCCCCTCCAGACATAAGGCCATAGAAGATTCATCCTCCCTGAATTTTCTATGGCCTTTTTCTTTTCCGACCATAAAGCCACAACAAATAACCCTTCCCCCCTCTTTTCGGGATTACAAGCAAGTTCAGTTTGAACCGACGTCCCTTTTGATAAACGTGGGCAACTTATAAATTTATGGACGTCCCCCTTTCCCACACTCTCACCTTGGCAAATTGCTTCCGCAACCGCGGCAGCCAGGTCCGTAAGTTCACTCAGAAAGAACGTCCCCTTTTATGACCCCATTTCTTTGGTCCGACCCCGCTTCACGTTCTCGTTTATGATTGGGGTGGCAACCAGAAAGGCCCCGTCTTTCCAATCGCCCGAAGTGTTATCGGCCTTTCCTTGCGGTACTCCTCCATGCGAGAAAAAAAATCCAGATCGAGGCGCCGGCGAAATAGTTCTCCCGAAAATATCTTTACCAAATCATTCAGCGAAATAATCCCCTCTTCATTCCGGATATCGAACTGGGCCCATTTCCGAATGTGTTCTTCCGACCGGAAGAAATTCATTGTGCTTCAGGAATAAGGAAGGTTTTCGTACCATTTCCACATGGGAACAGCCACATATCCCATCACCCCTTCAGGCTCGATGCGGAGGAGAATACCATCCTTTATATCCACCCGGATCGGCAACCCACAATCTAAACACGGCGTATCGATCCGAACGGTCTTCCCTGGAAAAAGCCAGCAAACTGCCAGCGACTCAAACGCTCACTGGCCAAACCACTTCTGTTGACCATCAATCGTCAGCCGATACTGAGTAGGAAGGTTATTGAAGGGGGCAAAGGAGACGATATAATCAGACCCCGGAAATACCCAGGCGGGCATCCTCCCGCTAAGGAGCTCATGGAGAGTCTTGCGACCCTCTTCCGGAATAACTCCTAGCTCGGCAGCGATCTCCGTATAGTGCGGCGCCTGCCCCGTATCCATCATCCGCCGTAAAATGAAATGAAAGGTTCGATCAAGAATAGTGGGTTCATTCATGAAAAGCCTCCTTTCTTCCCTCGCTTTGGTCTATAAAATTAAACCTTGAGGTCGTACCGGACACCTCTTATTTCTACCCATCTTCCCCAGAAGATCCAGCAAAATCTCAAAATCCTCCGGTGCGGCGAAGTAAAACTCGCGATTGTTGCACCGAGCAACCACACGCATCGTCGCCCCAGGGGAATAGATACATGCCAAACGGGGCATGGCCTCCCAACCCCCTACCCCTAATAAGAATGGCTAATCACATCTAATAAAAACAGGGTCTTCTGTCATCAAAAATGCCCGGTACTTCGGCGCACTTATGCCAGACCCCATTCCCACAATGTCTCTTGTCAATACTTATTTACTTATGCCTGACCCCCTTCGTCAAATCTTTAGCCCCAGCCAAAGTTTATCCGAGGGAGGAAAAAGCATTGTTCATCCGGACTGCCCCCTGCTCAGGGACTCATAGAGAAGACGCATGCGCGCGCGAAGGCCCCGGTAGAGCTCCACGCTGCGCGGATTAGGCTCCAGGCGCCTCCTCACCGGCGGGCACACGGACCGGAAAGCTGCGGAATGATCGGGATAAACGCCAAGACTGACACATGCGCTCATCAGTGCTCCGAGGGTGGTCGCCTCGCTGTTCTCGAAGCAGTTGACCGGACGGCCAAAGCAATCGGCCTGTATCTGGTTGAAAAGATCGAACCGGGTCAGCCCCCCGGCGACTCCGATCTCTCTGATTCCGCCTACGAGCGAATCGATGGCCTCCAGGCCCTCGCTCATCTCGATCGCGACCCCCTCGAGGATCGAGCGCGCGATATCGCCGCGGGTGCTCTCGAGGCTCACCCCGAAGAACACCCCCCGAGAGCGGGGGTTCCAGTACGGGGAAGCCGATCCCTTGAAATGCGGGAGCGTCAGGACCCCCCGCGCCCCAATCGGAGAGGCCTCGACCCCTGCGTTCATCTCCTCCACTGTGGAATCCCGGAAAAGCTGCTCCTTCGCCCACGAGTAGGCAGCCCCGCTGACGAGCACGCCAGCCTCCACTATCCACGTGCCCGGCACAGCCCCGCAGCTGCAGAGCGTGCGCATCCAGGGATCGAATGCCGGCCGGTCCGCGTACGCGACCAGGAAGGACCCGGTGCCAGTATTCGCGGCGGCCGACCCCGGCGAGAGCACGTTCAGGGCGAGGGCCGCGCTCTGCTGATCCCCGCCGGAAATGATGACCGGAACCCCGGAGGGCAGGCGGCAGGCGGCGGCCGCCCCGACATCGAGCCCTCCCCCAACGCTTCCCGGCGCCACGATGCGCGGCAGCAAGTCCTCGGTCACCCCCACCGCGGCGACTAAGTCCGCGTCCCAGCGCAGGGAGGCAACATCCATGAGCATCGTGCGGCACGCCTGGGTCGCGTCGGTCACGTACTGCTCGGTTAGGAGCCACACGATCCAGTCCTGGACGCCGATCAGTTTGGCGGACCGGGAGAAGATCTCGGGCCGGTTCTTCCGCAGCCAGAGCATCTTCGGCGCCGAGAAGTAGGGGTCGGCGCGGAGGCCGGTCCGCTGATATATCCCCTCGACCGTGAAGGAAGAGGCGAGTGCGGCGCTCTCCCCGACGCTGCGCTTGTCGTGCCACATGATGGCGCGGCACAGCGGCTGCCCGTCCCTGCCCACGGGGATCACAGAGGCGCGCTGCGAAGCAACAGACAGCGCAAGGACGCCGCACTCCGCCGAGCGCGCGTATCCGGCCGCCTCGGCGAGGGTCTCGAAAAGGGCGGTCCGCCATGTCAGCGCGTCCTGCTCCACCGCGTCCCCCTCGAGGAACAGCGGGGAGCATGCGCGCGACGAGGAGTATCGCATCGTTCCGTCAAGGCCCACGACGCTCGAGCGCAGGCTCGAGGTGCCGACGTCGATCACGATGATGCTGTTCAAGGCAGCCGTTTTCCTACCCCTTGAAGATCCCGATGTATTTCCGCGCCACCCGCGTGACGAGGTCAACCGCTTCGAGGGAAAGCTTCGAGTAATGGAAGTCCTTCCCGGAGGCGAGCATGGCGCGGAACCGATCGACGACGAGCGTCGATATTTCCGTGTTGACGTTGATCTTGCAGATGCCGTTTTGGATGCATTCGCGCAGGACGTCCTCCGGCGTGCCCGACCCGCCATGCAGGACGAGCGGTACGGACACCAGGCGCCGGATCGCCTTCAGGGTGCCGACGTCGATCTTCGGCTCGCCCTTGTACAGGCCGTGCACGGTCCCGATGGAGACTGCGAGGGCATCGACCCCGCTGGCCTCCACAAGCTCGCGCGCCTGCGCCGGATCCGTGTAGATCTGCTCCGCGGCTTCCTCGTTGGAGCGGTCTCCCAGGGCGATCGCCCCGAGCTCCGCCTCCACCGACACCCCCGCCGCGTGCGCGAAGCGCACGACGTCCCTGCTCGCGGCTACGTTCTGCGCGAACGGCAGCGATGAGCCGTCGAACATAACCGAGGTGAAGCCGGCCCTGATCGCCTGCACGATGTGGTCGACCGACTTGCAGTGGTCGAGGTGCAAGGCGATCGGCGTGGAGACCTCGCGCGAGAGCCTCTCCGCGACGAGGGCGACCGACTCGAAGTCCATGTTCTCCAGGTAGCGCTCGCCGAAGGCCACGATGACCGGGACCTTCTCCTCCTGCGCCGCCTTCACGACCCCGAAGATGGTCTCGTAGTTGTACACATTGAAGGCGCCGACCGCGTACGCGCCCTTCTGCGCCTCGTCGAGAAGCTCTCTCATGGGACGCATCACGGCTTAACCCCCTTCAGCCACGCAGCGAACGAGGGATCGGAAAGCACCCCGGGGTTCTTGATGAACCTGGGCTTGTCCCCGTCGAAGAACTTCTTGATGTCCTCCATCAGCAGTCCGGGCGAGCCGGAGAGAGCCTCCTTGGTCGTGCCGGCGATGTGGGTGGTGAGGGTTACGTTGTCCAGGTCGAGGAACTCGTTGCCCTGCTCAAGGGGCTCGTTCTCGAACACGTCGAGGGCCGCTCCCGCGATCTTGCGGCCGCGAAGCGCGGCAAGCAGTGCCTTCTGGTCGATGAGCCCTGCGCGCGCCGTGTTGATGATGTAGGCCGTCGGCTTCATGAGCCCCAGCTCCCGCGCTCCCACCATGCCCTTGTTCTCCGCGCCCAGCCGGGCATGAAGCGTGATGAAATCGGCGTTCTGAAAAAGCGCGTCCTTTTCCACCAGGCGCACGCCGCACTCGGACTCCACGGACTTGTCAACGAACGGGTCGTGGACGAGGATCTCGACGTTGAAGCCGGAGAGCTTCCTTGCGACCAGCCGCCCGATATAGCCGAAGCCGACGATGCCGACCTTCTTCTCCTTCAGCTGAGGAACCCATTCTGAGTTGGAGAACTCCTTGCGCCACTTTCCGTTCTTGATCGCGAGGTGGGCCCGCGCGATGTTCCTGCTCT
>JAOUFX010000823.1 GCA_029857975.1 Deltaproteobacteria bacterium
TATAGCGGACGAACCATGAAGGCTGCTCGCGTTTAAGAGGGGCAGACTGTCCCCCGTCTCCCTCTGGTTCCTCCAGGCGGAAACAGAGTCGGACGGGAGCGCCCGTGGCCGCGGATAGGGGGTGTTGCCATTCTTGAACCTGAGCGGAAAGATTTTCCAGTTCCGCCGCCTTGCCTTCCAGCATCCTATCCGATGAACGCAGACCCTTTAACCATAGGTCATGAAGGCTGTCATGCGTTTCCGGGAAGCCGGAACGGCGACCCATCGGGGATGCCTCCATCGAGGAGCGAACGAAATGGTCAACCATCTGATAAAGAAAAGAAGAGATGATGGAGACGGAAGAAGAAGCCGAGGGTCCCGCCAGGGATACGTCTTGAGGTTCTTTCAGGCAAACCAAGGCCCGCGAAACAGCCGGCATGACTTGAGCAAGCTGGTTCAAACGGTCTCGATCGACGCCGGAAAAGAGGGGCTGCCATTGAGCTAAATACCGGTCTTCGTTTTTAATAAGGCCGGGAAGAAACTGCTGCCTGGCCACCAGCGCTCCGGCAAAGCGCATGGCGTCAACCCAGAATATCAGGTCTTTTCCAGGAATCACTCCAGGGGCAAGGGTCTTTTTTCCATTACAGAGGCTGAGCAATTCAACGGCCTGCTCGGTGGCGAGGCGGAGAGCCGTCACTTTCCAGGGCGCTGGAATCAGATTGACGCCGGAGTTATGAGGCTCATGAATCATCGGGCTTGAAGTGGACGGTTTATTGTCCCCGGTGGGTAGCCAAGCAAGCATTACCTGAGTTGACCCTTTAGGGAAACGGAAACTGAACCCGGATTCTTTCAAGGCGGAGATTAATCCCTTTGCTCCGGCATCATAGGGGAATGGCTGGAAAGATGGAGAAACAGCTTTTAGACCTTTTGCCCTTTTTGGCTTTCTTTCAGGCGGGTTTTCCGAAGGTAATGGTGCTTCACCCCAGAGAAATAACTTTTCATTATGGGCGCTGAGATGTAAAACGATCATGCTCAGTCCTTCGTGATTAAAAATTTTGCCTAAAAGGGACAGATAATTGATTTTTGGATGGGGGACGGATCGTAAAGGGTAATGTGTTTTCTATATGGAGGACCGGGTAATTTGTTCCCACCAGCCCAATTCCCCATTTACTTCTTTTCTTTTACCAGTTCGATGATTTTCTGGGCCGCTTCGCGCATGCTTTTGTAGGTGACAATATTCAGGCCCGATTCCTCCAGAATCTTCCGGCCCAATTCCACGTTGGTTCCTTCCATCCGGACCACCAGGGGGATGGTCAAAGGCCTCTCCCGGAGCGCATCTACGATTCCCTGGGCATAGCTGTCGCAACGGGTAATGCCCCCGAACATGTTGATAAAAATTCCTTTGACCTTGGGGTCCGAACGAATAAGGCCGAAGGCGTTCCGGATTACGTCCTTGGTCGCCCCGGCCCCGGCATCCAGAAAGTTAGCCGGGGTACCTCCATAATATTTCAGAAGGTCCAGCGTAGCCATCCCCAGCCCGGCCCCGTTAACAATGCAACCGATATTTCCGGAGAGGTTGATAAAATTCAAATTCAAGCGGGACGCCTCCACATCCCGGGGATCTTCCTGTTCAATATCCCGCAGGGCCAGGAGCTCGGGATGGCGGTAGAGGGCATCGTCATCGATGCTTATCTTGGCATCCAGAGCAACCAGATCCCCCCGCGCAGTCAGAACCAGGGGGTTGATCTCAGTCAGGGAACAATCGCAATCCAGGAATGTCCGACACAGGGCGAAGGCGACGGCCGCACCCTTCCCGATCATGCCTCCCTGCAACCCCGTGTCGATGGCCAGCTTTCGGCCCTGGAAATAGGTAAACCCGCACCCCGAATCCACCGCCACCTTCTGGATCTTTTCCGGAGACCTGGCTCGGACCTCTTCAATTTCCATCCCGCCTTCGGAACATCCCATCACCACTACTTTCCCCTGCTTGCGGTCGATGGTCACTCCCAGATAAAGCTCCTGCATGATGGGAAGAAACTCTTCTACCAGAACCCGGCTGACTGGTTTTCCCTTTGGCCCGGTCTGGGGAGTTACCAGTCTCATTCCAAACATGGTTCGGGCAATCTCCCGGACTTCCGTGGGATTCTTGGCTTTCCGGATTCCTCCCGCTTTCCCCCTCCCGCCGGCATGGACCTGAGCCTTCACCACAAAGGGCCCTGGGCCAATCCCCTGAGCTGCCGCCTCGGCGTCTCTGAGGTCGAAGGCCACTTGGCCATTCGGAATCTTGATCCCGTGGCGAGCGAGAATCTCTTTGGCCTGGTACTCGTGAATGTTCATGACCTTCCCGGGTTATCCACTTAATATTTCTCGCTGATGACCTTTTTCTTCAGCT
>JAOUFX010000825.1 GCA_029857975.1 Deltaproteobacteria bacterium
TTCAAAGAAGGGGGGGGTCAGGAAGAAGCGAAGGAAGAGGAAGGCGGGAGGCAGCCAAGAGGAAGATTTCTTCTCTTACCCCTGCGGATCGTCCTGGGCTGCTGCCGGCGATCCCGAGGATCCGATGTCGGGGAATGACCGCAGCCTCGAAATTATCAACATGACAAAATGGCGAAGTTTACATAAAGGTCATTATCATCCTTCGCGCTTTTAGATAACTCCTTGAAATCTATCATTTATTGAGTTATCCACAGCGTCAGGTATCATTATCAGCATGGGATTGCCTCATTTTTAGGCAGTTTTCAAGGCTATTTCAGGAGGGCGATAGGCTTCTTGGGAGCCTGGACCTGGACTTGATCCTGACCAGCTCCTACCTCTGTCGGCTGCCGTCCTCCGATGATGACCTGGAAGCCAAAATTGGCTGGAGGCTCCTCTTTCTGCATCCCCAGCCACTTCCCTGCCACACTGCAAGCCCCGAGCCGAATCCTTGGGTCTGCGCATTTTCGGAGATCCGAAATATCTTGGGCGAGTTCAAAATATGGGTTAAAAGCCTTAATGATTTCCTGATAATCCTCATGCTTTTTAAGTTTCTTTAGCAATTGACTTGCGCAGCTTGCGGCCGATGCAATTGTTTTTGCTTTGAATCCGGCCTCCAGGTAAGCATCATGATGATTAAGGTTATACTTTAAAATCAACCTTAAAAATGTAACATGCTTGTCAGTAATTAAGAATGGTCTGCCCATAATGGCCTCTTCTTGGTCCTCCAATTAAACTCAAAACTACTCTCTTTCAATTACGAAGCGAAATTTCCACTCACCAATTGTGTTAAAATTGTCCACCTTAGACTTTCTTCTGACCTGACTCCTTTATATTGTGCAGTAAATGTGCACCAGACAAGGGAGAACAAGGGAGAACACCGTGCAATTGGCTCATCCCTTGACCTTGAGATTTTCAAACAATAACAAGCAATTATGAAGAAGGGAGAAAACAAAGGCGGGCCATGAATGTGAATGGCATTCATGAGGTCAGGGGTTCGATCCCCCTCAGCTCCACCAATGATAAAAGGGGTTACATCAAATTGATGTAACCCCTTTTATTTTTAAGATCATTTCAATTCTGTCGATAAGATAAATATGCCTTGTTGTTCCAAGGCGGAGATTCGAAATAAGTAAGAAGGTGAATTTGAGATTATTTACCTGTGGGCCAAAAATATTTTTGTTGTTTCCCATTATTTTTTTGATGAGTTCCGGCGTTTTGGCCGCATCTGCCGAAAATTTAAAATTTATTGAGAGCAATCCCCAAAGGCAGAAGGCCGATGAACAGAGGTTCTTCCAGTCTTTGAACCTGCAAAAGCCACGCTTAGAAGATGATGCTCAATATCAATCGGCTATATATCTCCTCAAAAAAGGCCAATATCATGAAGCCATTCCCCTTCTGGAAAAAGCCCGGCAAAAATTCCCTGCAAATATTTTTTTAAAAGCTGATTATCTATTATGCTTAATCTGGACCGGTTCTTATGAAAAGGCATCTCTTTTTTATTTGGAGAATGAAAAAGAGCTTTCCCGGGTAAATTATGTACCCAAACACATAGCCAGAGCTTTTTTCGAAACGGCTCAATATCCGAGAGCCAAACGGTTATACGAACAGGCCCTAATAGAGAATCCTTCCGATGTCGAAGCCTTAAAAGGCCTCATCTTTAGTTCTTGCCGCATGGGGGAGTACCCTCAGGCCCATGCCTTCATCGAGAAGTATTTCGAACAGAAGATGATCCCACCCGATACAGCTTCCTTTTTATATGCCTATACCTTTCAGCAAGAAGGAAAAAATCCCGAAGCCTATACCCTCTATGCCCAGTTGTTCTTAGCCGTTTATGACGAAGGACTTTTAAAAGAGATCCAGGACCAACGGAAAGAAGTGGCCTCTTCCCTTACCCCGGAAGAAGTTCATGCTCTTATCCAAAGATCCCAGGAGGACTTCTTATTCCCTAAACTGTTACTCATGGATCAAGGCCGATACAAAAAAGCGTTAGAAGATTTGCCCTCGGATTTGCAGCTACTTCCCTTCAGTTTCCTATTGGAAGCAGGTTGGGCCTTTTTCAAGGTTAAAAGATATGATGAAGCCATAAAAATATATCAATTGATCCTGGAAAAAATGCCCTCTTCTTGCCTGGCCCGTATTGGCCTGGTATACCCCCTGGGGGCAACGGGAAAATTGCCGGAAGGGTACGAAGTGTTGGCCAATGTTTTTCAGGAAAAATGCTTTGGGGTTGACGCTCTTTTTGCCAAAGCCTTTTTATTGGAGAAGGAAAGAAAGCTATTGGAAGCGATGGAGGTTTATGACGCCATCTTGAAAATGAGGCCACAAAAT
>JAOUFX010000824.1 GCA_029857975.1 Deltaproteobacteria bacterium
AGGGGTTCTATGCGGCTGCATGTGCCGGGCCTTGGCCCAGGCCGGATCACGGGTGGTCGTGCTGGACGTGCTGGAGCCCGCGGCCAAGAAAGTCGCTGATGAGATCACTGTCTCCGGTGGACAGGCCATTCCCTTTCAGGCCGATGCCCTGGACAAAGGAAGCCTGGATAAGGTATGCGCCAAGGTCCTGGAAAAGTTCGGGCGGGTGGACATCCTGATCAACGGCGCGGGTGGAAATAAAGTCCAAGCCACCACTTCTCCCGACCTCTCCTTTTTCGATTTGCCCCAGGATGCTTTTCAGTGGGTTTTTAACCTGAATTTTACCTGTACACTGTTGGCCAGCCAGGTCTTCGGCAAAACTATGGCCCGCCAAGGCGAAGGAAGCATTCTCAATATATCTTCTATGAACTATTTCCGCCCCCTGACCCGGGTGCCGGCATATTCTGCGGCTAAGGCTGCCGTAAGCAATTTTACCCAATGGCTGGCCGTGCATCTCTCTCAGAATTATTCCCCCAAGATACGGGTCAACGCCCTTGCCCCGGGCTTTTTTCTCACGGAGCAGAATCGTTTCCTGCTTACGGAAAAAGAAACCGGGGGTTTGACTCCCCGAGGAAAATCCATCATCGATCATACGCCGATGAATCGCTTCGGAGCTCCCGAAGACCTCATTGGAGCGGTTCTGTGGCTTCTTTCTCCGGCAGGAGAATTCGTTCATGGATCGGTAATCGCGATTGATGGGGGTTTTTCGGCGTTCAGCGGAGTTTAATATAGTTCGGAGTAAAGAGTTCGGAGTTCGGAGCTGAAAAGGAGACGAAGGATGGGACGCAACGATGATGATGACCAGGAAAAGTTGAGCTGGCGGGAAATCGATAAGCTGCGGGACCGCACCCGACATTACAGCAGCGAGGGAAAAAGTTTTAAGGAAAGAACTCTCCGGTCGGACTGGGCTAAAAAGCAGCACCTGCGGGAAGCGGAAAAGTTCTTCCAGGGCAAGAAAGGGACCGAATCCTACAAAGCAGCCCATGCGGCCTTGCACGAAAAATACGGAACGGGAGATTTTCAGGCTGCGATGGCAAATTTTCTCCAGCAGTTCGGCTTGCCCGATGATTGGGGCACTCTCCTTTTGATCCTGGACGCTCCCGAACCCAAGTGGGTGCAAGAGGCGTTAATGGCCTTGAAAAAGGTTTATGAAAAGCGCAGCCTGATAGAGCAGAAGGGCTTCAAAGGAAAAGTCAAAGTGCTGGCAATGACCACAAAAGATAAAAACATTCGGCAGGAATGTGAAAAAATGCTGGAGGGGCTGCAATGAAGGAAGCAGAGAAGATCAAAATTCTACAGGACCAGGTGAAAAGGCTTTCGGCTCTCCCTTTCTATGAAAACCATTTCCGGGCTGGGGGGATCAAACCGGAAGACATCCGCTCCCTAAAAGATTTTCAAAATATCCCGCTAATGGACACCAAGGATTTGCAACAAGATCTTGAAGAGTATCCTCCCCTGGGGTCTCTTTTCCATCCTGACACAGTGCGAGTGACTTTGAGCCCCGGGCCAAAAGGTTTGATGCCCGTGTACCATACCCGCCAGGATGTGGAAGAAATCAATAGCGAACTGGCAACTATGTACCGGGCCTGTGGAGTCGGCCCGGAAGACATCGCTGCCATTACCTTCGGATATCATCTCTTCATCGCCGGAATTACCATCCATGGGGGCTTCGAGACTCTGGGGTGCAAAACCATTCCTCTGGGTCCGGGAGAATCTCAGAGGACGGCTGAAATCCTCAACCGGTTCAAAGTCACAGTTCTGGCTTCGAATCCCAGTTTTGCCCTAAAACTGGCCCAGGAAGGGGTCAACTCCCTCCGCCTC
The DNA here is from genome assembly GCA_029857975.1 of Deltaproteobacteria bacterium. Next base: position 1,861 of record JAOUFX010000824.1, read on the forward strand.
CTTTTCGCCGGAGGGGAGCCCTTTTCCAGCGTCGAAGGCTATAAAGAAAAGCTCCGCCAGGCTTTCGGGCCTATCGGCCTGATCGACTCCTACGGCCTCGGCCAGTCAACCCCCGTAGCCCGGGAGTGCAAGGAAGAACGAGGATTGCATGTGGCCGACAACCTTATTTATCTCGAAGTCGTGGAACCGGAGACCGGAAAAGTTCTTCCCGCTGGGAAACGGGGGGAAGTAGTCTTCACCCACCTGCGTCGCCAGGGTTCCCCCCTTCTGCGCTTCCGAACCGGCGATTTGAGCGTGATGGAACATATCGATTGCCCCTGCGGGAGAAAAGATACTTTAACCAAAGGGGTATTGGGCCGGACCGATGAAATGCACAAAGTTAAAGGCGTCAAGCTCTATCCTTCCCAGATCGACCACTTATTGCGCCCCCTTCCGGATTATACGCCGGGAAAATACCGGGTGATGATCAGCCCCAAGCCCGGCGGCGGAGACCATTTTCTCCTTTCT
>JAOUFX010000826.1 GCA_029857975.1 Deltaproteobacteria bacterium
AAACTTATCAATCAGGCCACCTTGGGACTGCCGGCGGACCAGGTGGGAGCAGCCGGTTCCAAGACCAAAATCATGAAATATATTTCCCCGCCCTCTCGCCCTCCGGGAAAGATCATTTCCGGGGAAGTGATCGACGCCGCTAAGAATTTAGTCAAACTTTTGCGGGAGGAGGCAAAGGTTATTTAAATTTTTTTTAGGACGCAGAGAATTTCGCTAAGCGCTTAGCGCTATGCGCATAGCGTTTTAGATCATGGGCATCTGCGAAAATCTGTGTCCAAATTAATTTAAAATTGGACTTCAATTCAATAAGGAGATGAGTTATGGCAAAAGGAATTTGGGTATTTGCGGAAGTCAAAGAAGGAAACATTCGCAAAATCACATTTGAGCTTCTCAGCCAGGGGAAGAAGATGGCCGAGAAACTCGGAGAAGAGTTGGTAGCCGTCCTTCTGGGTTCAGGGGTGGAGGGATTGACCGGCCGGTTGGCCGAGTATGCTGATAAAGTATACTGGGTGGATGACCCGGCTTTGGCTCAATATACCACCGATCCCTATGCTACAATTCTTACGAATCTTTTAAAAGAACATCAACCTTCCATCTTCCTTTGTGGGGCCACGATAATCGGGAAAGACCTTTCTCCGCGGATTGCCACCCGCCTACAAACCGGTCTCGCCACGGACTGCACCGGATTAACGATCGGGGACAACAACCTGTTGGTCGCCAAGCGACCGGTATATGCGGGCAAGGCCTATATTGAAGTTACCTGCCCGGTCTCGCGTCCCCAGATGGCCTCTGTCCGCCCCAATGTCCTGGAAATGATCCAGCCGGATGGGGCCAAAAAAGGAGAGACGATCAAGGTCGAAGCCAAGGTTGACCCTGCCAGCCTGCGGACCGCGGTGATCGAGGTAGTAAAGGCCGCCGGCGCGAAAGTAGACCTGACGGAAGCGGAAATTATCGTTTCCGGGGGTCGGGGAATGAAGGGAGCAGAGAACTTCAAAGTTTTAGAAGAGCTGGCCGAAGCCATCCACGCTACAGTGGGAGCTTCCCGCGCGGCAGTCGATTCCGGGTGGCGCGACCATGGCGATCAAGTAGGCCAGACCGGGAAAGTCGTTACTCCCAACCTCTACATCGCCTGCGGGATTTCCGGGGCCATCCAACATCTCGCCGGGATGGGATCTTCCAAAATCATCGTGGCCATCAACAAAGACCCAGACGCCCCCATTTTCCAGAAAGCGGATTATGGGATTGTGGAAGACCTTTTCAAAGTCATACCGGTCTTGAGCGAAGAATTCAAGAAGCTCCTGGCGGAAAGCTGATCGTGGATCGGGCGCTTCTCATTGGCCGGAGCGCCCAGCCTTTCTTTAGGGGTGGACAATTTTCTATCTGCGGTGTGCCCTTTTCCTCCGGTCTCGCCTGGGGAGATCACCCGCAGGCATAAGCAGGGGAGAGGATACACTCCTGCGCACGAGAAGCTGAGAATTTCTTCCCCGGCTTCTTCCAAATCGAGGACCGAGATGTTTAGTTCATTTGATCTTTTCCTGCTTTTCGTAGTGGCCGTCCTATTCGCTTATGGTTTCTACCGTCGCTCCCGGCTTTGGTTCATAGGCAAAAAGGAGAATCGTACGGATCGGCCCAAAGACCGCCTGATATCTATCTGGGCCTATGTGATCGGCCATAAGCGTATGCTCCAAGACGCCTATCCGGGTTGGATGCACCTATTTATCTTCTATGGATTCCTGGTTCCTTTCATCATCATCGTAATCACTCAGGCTAATTTCACTTTACCCGCCCCCCTGGCGTTACCTCTCTCTTTGTTCTTTGATTTAGCGGGAGCTTTGGGGATAGTCGGCCTAATCATGGCCTTCTACCGCCGCTATGTTAAAAAACCTGACAATCTTACTTACGACACATCGATCGGCAATTGGATAGCTCTTCTCTTTCTTCTCGGAATCTTCGGGCTCGGATTCTGTGTGGAGGGGTTACGCATTGCCAGAACCCAGCCAGAATGGGCCAGCTGGACACCTGTGGGGTGGGTATTCTCCCGACTCTTCAGCGGGATTGCAGATGCCAACCAAATTTTCCTTCATCGCCTCCTCTGGCGCCTGCACCTCTTTCTGGTTTTGGGATTTGTGGCCTTTATTCCTTATTCCCGCATGCTGCATATCATTACCGGACCGGCGAATGTTTATATGCGCCAGCTGACCCCCAAGGGAATGTTGCCACCCATCCTCGATTTCGAGACTGCCGAAAGTTTTGGGGCCTCCAAACTCGAAGATTTAACCTGGAAGCAGCTCTTCGATATGGACGCCTGTACACGATGTGGGCGTTGCCTTGACCATTGTCCGGGTTATCAGAGCGGCAAACCCCTG
>JAOUFX010000827.1 GCA_029857975.1 Deltaproteobacteria bacterium
GATACCATCCGGGTGGTGGAAACCCACCATCGGGCCACCCGGAAGGAATTGTTGCAAGGTTTGCAATTTTTAAAAGAGCAGGGGATAACCGGTGAGGATCCTAAGGCCCGAGGTTGAAGAGGGGGAGAAGATAAATCGTTAAAGCTAAAAAAGTTGCAATTTTAACTTTTCTTCATTATAATTTTTTCCGTTTTAGAGATATCTCTTTTATACCGTTCAGGAGGACAGGAAATGAACCGGCCGTATTCTCTCCTTACGCGATTTTCTCTCCCCTTTCTTTTTATCTTGGCGACGGCTTCACCGGCGAAGGCGGACCTTACCTATGTTGTCAAGCGAGGAGATTCCTTATCCAGCATCGCGAAAAAATTTCATCTTTCCATAGAAGAGATCCAGGAGGCGAATGAGCTGGATGACACAAAAATTCTGGCAGGACAAAATTTAACGATTCCGGGGATTGACCCCGGAGACACGGCCACGGAGAAGAAAAAAGGGAAAAAGCCGGAGGCCAGCCAGGATGAACTTCCGGAATTGAAAATGCCGGAGACGCATATCGTTAAAAAAGGGGAAACGCTGGCAAAAATTGCTTACCGCTATCATCTACGGGTTAAAGACCTGGAAGAGATTAATCAGCTGCAAGGGAAAAAAATAAGACCGGGGCAAATCATTGATCTCCAAAGAATCCGTGAAGCCCATGAGGGAAAAGGGGAGGGAAAATCAGAGCAAGCCGAAAAGAAGAAAGAAGAAGATGCGGAGGGCTCAAAAGTCAGAGTAAAGGGAAGCGGATTCTTGGTAGATGAACGAGATCGCGAGCTTCTGGTCAGAGTGGCCAAGAGCTTTTTAGGTTTACGGTATCGCCGGGGGGGAACGAGTATCAACGGGATGGATTGTTCTTTTTTTGTCCAAAAAATTTTTAAAACTTTTGGTATTGATCTGCCCCGCACCACCCGGGAACAATTTCAGGTTGGATACAAAATTGCCCAGGAAGCACTGTGCATGGGAGATCTTGTCTTTTTCAAGAGGGGCCAGGCCCGCCGCCCTACTCATGTGGGTATTTACATCGGCAATGATCAGTTTATCCATACCTCCCTCAGCAAGGGACGGGTAGAAATGAGCAGTTTAGCGAGCCGCTATTTTTCCACCCGCTTCATTGGGGCCAGAAGGATCGAAGAAGCCGAAAAACAACCGGAAACGGAAGGAGCGGCACTAAATTGATGCCACCTAAAAAAGGCGATTTACCACAGAGGGCACAGAGGAAAGTTAAGATAAATCAAGGAAATAAACCCCTTTTCGTTACTTAACTCTGGGCACTCGTTCAGTGCAAACAATGAAACATTTTATCTGAGGAATTGATTATATGAGAACACAGAGAAAAGATTGAGCTTATTTTTTAACTATGCAATTAATCTCCGTGTTCTCTGTGGTTTAAAAGAATCGCTCAATTTGGGTGCCATTCTTCTAAGATTGGCTTTCATTCCAGGAAAGGGAAAGACGTATCCTGTGCCAACCCTGGTCATTCATGGAAACGAAGCTTGTGTTCGCGGAGCCATGGCCGCAGGTTGCCGTTTTTTTGCCGGCTATCCCATAACTCCGGCGTCGGAGATTACCGAACTCATGGCCCGCATGCTTCCTCGGGTGCGGGGAGTTTTTTTACAGATGGAAGACGAGATCGCTTCGATTTGCGCTGCCCTGGGAGCGGCTTGGGGAGGAGCCAAAGCCTGCACAGCCACTTCCGGGCCGGGGTTCACCTTAAAACAAGAGGGCATCGGCTGGGCCGCGGAGACGGATACTCCCATTGTAGTCATCGACGTCATGCGCGGAGGGCCTTCCACCGGGCAACCCACCTCTTCCTCCCAGCAGGATGTGATGCAGGCCAAATATGGGTCCCACGGGGATTATGAGATCATCGCCCTAACGCCCTCGAGCGTCCAAGAGGCCTTCGACCTGACCGTGAAGGCTTTTAACCTGGCTGAAATTTACCGCAACCCGGTCATAGTTCTCTCCGATGAGATTGTGGGCCATACTCGGGAGAAAATTCGGATCCCCGAGCAGGTAGAGGTCGTGCCGCGCAAAAAACCGCAAGACTCCGTTAACGACTACATACCCTTTCGACCTACCGCCCAGGGTTTTTTAGATGGCATGCCGACTTTCAATCAGGGGTATGGAATTTTAGTTGACGGGCAGCTACATGATGAGTGGGGGATCCGCGCTGGGCATAAGCCGGATGTCTCTGCGGGGCTCGTGGAGCGGATCTGCCGCAAAATTACCGACCATGCCCGGGAGCTTTTGGATGTGGAAGAATACAGGCTGGACGACGCAGAAGTGGTGGTAATCGCTTATGGCAGCCCGGCAAGGCCCTCGCT
>JAOUFX010000828.1 GCA_029857975.1 Deltaproteobacteria bacterium
GCTCCTTGAGGTTAATCGTTTGCGGCCGGCCATGGACGATGGCCAAGAGGATGATGCCGAAAGTGACCTGCATCTGGGTATGCTTGAAGAGTTGGTTGAGGACCACCTGGGCGACGGCCTCTCGTTTTAGTTCGATAACGATCCGCATCCCTTCCCGGTCAGATTCATCCCTGAGGTCGGAGATCCCTTCTACCCTTTTCTCTTGGACGAGTTCGGCAATCCTTTCCAAGAGCTTGGCCTTGTTCACCTGATAGGGGAGTTCCGTGATTACCACTGACTCCCGCTCCGTCCTCTTCTGGCGTTCGATCAGGGCGCGGGCTCTAATCTGGATGGCGCCCTTGCCCGTAAGGTAGGCCTCGCGAATCCCGGATTGCCCAAGGATGAATCCTGCCGTGGGGAAATCCGGACCGGGGATGATGCCCATCAATTCTTCGGTGGTGATTTCTGGATTCTGGATGACGGCGATTGTGGCTTCGATCACTTCCTGCAGGTTGTGGGGGGGTATGTTGGTGGCCATGCCTACGGCTATACCCGAGGAACCGTTGACCAAAAGGTTGGGGAAGCGCGCCGGCAGGATGGCGGGTTCGGTCATCGATCCGTCATAGTTGGGGGCAAAATCCACCGTTTTCTTTTCGATGTCGGATAGGAGCTCACTGGCCAAACGGGCCATGCGTACCTCGGTGTAACGCATGGCTGCTGGCGGGTCTCCATCTATGGATCCAAAATTTCCTTGGCCGCTAATTAAAGGATACCGCAGAGAAAAATCCTGAGCCATACGCACCAAGGCATCATAAACGGCCATGTCCCCATGCGGGTGGTATTTTCCGATTACGTCTCCTACGATTCTGGCGGATTTTTTGAACGGCTTGTTCCAATCGTTGGAAAGATCGTACATGGCGTAGAGCACCCTGCGGTGGACAGGTTTCAGCCCATCCCGAACATCCGGCAAGGCCCGGCCAATAATTACCGACATGGCATAATCCATGTAGGATTTCTGCATTTCCTCCTCCAGCTTGACGGGGAGGCGATTCTGAATATTCTGGCTTTGCATAGAACTCTCGCTTAAAAATTTCTCTTGACCAAGCTCAACCTGCCCAAATAAGTCTTGGTCCCTGTCCTCGGCCATAGGGAATTTGGGGAGGAAATTAGATGTCCAGGTTGGTCACCGTCAAGGCATTCCGCTGGATGAATTCCCGCCGGGGCTCCACTTGATCGCCCATGAGGACCGTAAAGATCTCGTCGGCCTTGATGGCATCTTCAACGCGAACTTGCAGCAAGGTGCGGGTTTCCGGGTTCATGGTTGTATCCCAGAGTTGTTCCGGATTCATCTCTCCCAGCCCTTTGTAGCGTTGGATTTCCAATCCTTTTTTGCCCCAAGCCAAAATTTCCTGTACCAGTTGAGAGAAACCCTCTACTTCCTTGGCGTCTTCTCCGGCTTTTAACACATAGGGCGGTTGGCTCAGGGGGCTAAGTTGTTTGGAGATTTTGCGCAACTCTTCGAATTGAGCAGAGCTGACTAAATCCAGATCCAGGACGGTTTCCAGGCGGGACCCATTATTGCTCGAAAGGAAGCGGAGGTTATAGCTGCCATGTTCGGGGTCTTTCTCCATCTGAAACTCCAGCCATTCTTTCGGCTTTCGCCCTTTCTTCAACGTACGTTTGATTTCCTCGACCACCCGGTTCATCTCCTTTTCCGACTTGAGCGAGTTCTTGGTGAAAGATTCGTGCTGCGCAAAGGCTAAAAGGATGTTCGGGTCCATTTGCCGCTTAGCCAGGCGATATAATATTTTTTCCAGGCGGATGGCCTTCTTAACCGTCTCCAGAAGGTTTTTGCCGCTGAACTGGGTCTTGTTTCCGGGAATAATCAGCCGGAGATCTTCAATCCCTTTTTCCAGAAGATAATCTTCCAGCTCCTCCTCGCTGCGCAGGTATTTTGGTTCTTCTTTCCCTTTTTTCACTCGATATAGAGGAGGCTGAGCGATATAAAGGCATCCCCTTTCAATCACCGGAAACATCTGCCGGTAGAAAAGGGTTAGAATAAGCGTTCGGATGTGGGATCCGTCTACGTCGGCATCGGTCATGATGATTACCTGGTGATACCGTAATTTTTCCAGGTTAAATTCTTCCACCCCTACACCCGTCCCTAAAGCCGTGATCAGGGTTTTGATCTCCTGGTTGGAAATCATCTGGTCAAAGCGGGCTTTTTCCACGTTGAGAATTTTACCCCGCAGGGGTAAAATCGCTTGCGTTCGCCGGTCCCTCCCTTGCTTGGCGGATCCTCCTGCGGAATCTCCTTCGACGATGAAAATTTCGCTCTCCCTCGGGTCGCGTTCCTGGCAATCGGCTAATTTCCCGGGG
>JAOUFX010000830.1 GCA_029857975.1 Deltaproteobacteria bacterium
ATCGTGTTTGATCATTCTCGGACCGCGGGTTTCCATCGCGCCCGTCCGGGCGCCTCCAACGGAAGTAATGTCAATGACCTTCTGAGGATTGATTCCAGCCTTCGCAGCCAGAACCAGTGCTTCGGCAACCGCCTCAATGGCAATGCCCATGATTAAATTGTTGATCAGTTTGAGCGTCGTCCCTTGCCCATTTTCTTCTCCCACATGAATGATCTTGACGCCCATGGTTTCAAAAAGTGGAAGACAGGCATCGAAGATTTCCCGGGGGCCTCCAACCATTATTCCCAGTTTGCCATCAGCGGCGACTTTGGGGTTACCCGTAACCGGCGCATCGAGCATGGGCACCTTTTTGGTCTTGGCCCTCGCGGCAATCGCTCGGGACATCTCCGGGGCAATGCTCCCCATGTCGATGAGCATCAGCCCGGGATGCGCCCCTTCCAGAACTCCGCCAGTGCCGCAGATAACTTCCTCAGAAGCCGCAGAGTCCGTAACCATGGTGATTACAACATCTGAAGCCTGAGCTACGGCCTGGGGTGAATCTTTCCATTGGGCCGCGCCTTTCAGCAATAGATCGACCTTTTCCTTCGTCCGATTCCATACGGTTAAAGGATATCCAGCCTCCAAAAGACGCCTGGACATTTCCTTTCCCATGAGACCGATTCCAATGAAACCAACCCGCTGCATAATTTCTCCCTACCTTGTTTAATCTTTCATCCATCAGCAAAGCACGTACCCCTCCTGATGGTATGAGGCGAAAATTTTGCCCACAGGCACTGTAGTCCGGTCAGACCAATTCGCTGGGGGGAATTCCAAGAAGATGTTTTTTAATCGTTTCTAAATGTTCACGCATGAGTTGTTCAGCTTGGGCGGCATCTCGGTCCTTTAGGGCCTTTATCAAGTTGGAATGCTGCTGAAAGTAAATTTTCCGGCGTTCCGGCGTCAGCGAAGCTTCCTTTGACTTATTACTTTGCCCACCCCAACCCGTAATCTAAAAACCAATTTACGGATTAGTTTAATTGGTTTTTACCAACTTTACCATAATCTAAATTTAAAATAGAAGAAAAAAGTTGACAATCCATTCTTACTTCGTTATTCTTGCCGTATTGGATTTATATTGGTTTAAAATTTGCTCTCATACCTCATCCCCTGCGCAAAACCGTAAAAAATCAAATCTCTGGTCGTGGTAAAAATATTTACAGGAAGGAGGTTGCCAAAAAATGAAACGATTATCAACCCTAACGAAAAAATACCGAAGGGGTGCGCTCTTTGTTGGGCTAGTTCTTGCTCTTGGCGTTGCCACTCCCGCCCTGGCCCAGCAAAAAATGAACATTTCTTTCGGTGGTTCGACCCCGGGAGGAATGATGTATTACCTGGTCGGAGTCGCCGGAACCATTATTTCCCGGGAGCTTCCCCAGTACAACATCACCCAGGTGTCCACCGGGGGTTCGACGGAGAACTGTAAACGTTTAATAAAGGGTGAGCTGGATATGGGAATCGTTTACGGTCCCCATGTATACATGGCCTTAAGGGATGAAGGGCCTTTTAAGGGAGGCCCGAAGGGAACCATGCTGCGCGGGGTAACCAAGATCTATGAAGGTGAGACCTATTTTGTAACCCTGCCTGACGCGGGGATTAAAACAATGTCGGACCTGAAAGGAAAAACTGTGGCCCTGGGTCCGCCAGGCTCTGGCACGGTATTCAACAGCACGAATGTTCTTCGGGCCCTGGGTATACTCGATCAGGTTAAGGGACGCCAGATGTCTTTTGCCGATGCCGGCCGCGCCGTAGCCAATAGACAGATTGACGCTTTTGCCCAATCTTCCTCCCCGGCTGGATCGGTAAAGGAATTGGCCGAAACCAAAGGCGCCTACGTGATCCCTTTCACCGACCAGGAGTTGGATAAAATAACCCAACAGTACCCGTTCTATTATGGCGGGGTAATGAAAGAAGGGACCTACAAGGGAGTCCCACCGACGAAGATGCCCTTATTGCCTGTTTACTGGGTTGCTCACGAGAAGGTTCCAGCCAAAGCGATAGAGGACATCCTGGCGTTATCATACAAACCGGAAATCAAGAAACAACTGGTAGAAGGCCACAAAGGGTGGAAGCAAATGGAGCCTGGCATAAAATATTTCATAAGCTTAGGTGCTCCGATGCATCGGGGAGCAGAAGCTTATTTTAAATCCAAGGGATTGTGGCCGAAATAAGCGGGCCATAGGCTGCAAAAAGTTGCCGCGGTGGATGCCGCGGCAACCTTAAGGTAGCCCCGAAACAAACCTATAGAGCGCAAGTTGGGCAGGAAATTTCCTGCCTTTTTTATGGAAATATCGGCATGGCCGAACGGCGGTGGGTCCCA
>JAOUFX010000829.1 GCA_029857975.1 Deltaproteobacteria bacterium
AAACTTTTCCACCCATTCAGCCCCATACTGCAAATCCTCAATTTGCGGGAGGCCTCGGAGTTTTTCCACTAATCGCTGTACACCGATGGAATTTTGGTACTCAGGTTTGAGTTGAATTTCCACTGAGGCCGGAAGAGGATTGCGACGCAGTCCTTTAAGTAACCCCTTGCCGCTTTGTAATCTCTCTTCAAAGGTTTTGAGGGCTTCCTCCTTGGAACGGTAGCTCACTTCTTGCACTTCTCCATACCCCCGGATCTTTTCCTGAAAATGGATTATCTGCTCCCCGCTCATGGCATCAGCGAGATAGGCTGTAATCCGGATCCGGCTTCTCCATTCTTCCATCAATCCTTTGGCGTTAACGATGATGATTAAAAAAATTCCGAGGACGAGGAACGAAAGAGCAATGGTTCCCAGGGTGATGGCATTCATCCATGGATTCTGGTTTAGGTTCTGCCAGGCCTGGCGAAAAAAATATCCCCCCATCCCAATTATCCTTTCACTCCAGCGTACGCTGAGAACATGAGAAAATCAAGTTCAGTAAAAATTCGATACTTGCCAATTAAAAAAAAATTATTTCATTTTTTTTGCCTTCCATGTTCAGGTTCGATCTTCCGGTTAAAACTCCATTGCGATTTTCCCTACGTTCGCGGCAGTGCAACATAGGGAATGCCGCTCTCTCCGATCAAAGTCGCGGGATGAGGCAATGAGCTATCCACGATTCGGCCCCCCTCCAAAACAATGCGTTCTTTAGGGAGCATCGCCGGAAGCCCATAATTATGCGTGGCCAGGACCAAGGTTGTCCCCCGCAGATTGATTTCATCAAACAAACGCAGAATTCCCTCCGTAGCCCCCAGCCCAATATTTCCCGTGGGTTCATCGGCCAGGCACAACAAGGGATTATTGACAATGGCCCGAGCGATGGCCACGCGTTGCTGCTCACCGGCAGAAAGCTGGGAAGGAAAACATTTTCCTTTGCGCTCGATCCCCACCAACCGCAATGCCTCCAGGGTCTTTTTTAAAATTTCCCGCCTCGGCACTCCCAGTACTTCCAAAGCAAAGGCTACATTTTCGGAGACTGTCCATCGGGGGAGAAGTTTTAAATCTTGAAAAACTACGCCCAGGCTTCTTCTCAAGTGGGGAATCTCTCGGGGTTTCAAGCGACTTAGGCGAAACCGATTGACCTGGATCTCCCCTTCTGTCGGGCGCTCAGCCGCATATAGCAATTTTAAGAAAGTGGTCTTTCCTGAACCGCTGGGGCCGGTAAGATAAACAAATTTCCCTTTGTCCACTTTTAAAGTGATGTCAAAGAGTACTCGGGGGTTTTCATTGTAAGCCTTGCTTACATGGACCATTTCGATCATCGCGGGTCGGCTTGACTCCTATGATCACTCCTTTTTTCTCGCAGCCTAAATGGCCTGCACGGCCCTGATGATGTCTTCAGGGGTAGGGTAGAAATCCTGCGGGAAAAACTTGATCTTTCTAAAAATCTGGGCATTTTGGCAATTTTAACACATCCCCCGGCCTATCACAAGATGGTAAGTATTAGGGAAGCATTCAGCGATCTGCCTTCGTTTTTAAATTTTTCTCTTCTCTTGCTCCCTCCGGGCTTGGCGGGGGTGACCGCTTGCTTATGGCGCTGGTACGGTGGTGATGACAGTTTTGATTTTTTCTTTTTTCTCGAACATAAGGGCAAATTGTCGCGCATCCTGCAGGGTCGGAAAGTGTCCCACTCGCACCCGGTACCACATCCCCTTGGCCGCAGCACTCCCCGTAATCTGGTAAGCAGGATATCCTTTGCTCTGCAATTGATTCACCAACTGGGTGGCTTCTTCGGCGTTATTAAAAGCACCAACCTGCAATGTAAAGCGGGCCTTGACCGGAGCGGATTTGGCTCCGTGAGCAGGAGAGGCTATCTCTTTGGCGGGGTCTGATAATTTTTTTTCTCCAACTGTTGGTTGCGCTAGGGGCGTTGGCCTGCCTTTTTCTTCCCGTTTATCCGGAGCCTCAGAGGTCAAAGATTTTGCTTCTTTGTTCGCCGGAGAATTTTCCCTTGTAAACCCAGCCTGATTAAGAGCATCTTTTTTTTCTTCTTTTTTCTTTCCCGGCTTACTCGCCGGTGACGATTTTCCGCTGTATTGAAGATCGTTGATTGCTTTTCCCACCCGTATCCCGGAAACGAAAGCCACCAAGGCTAAAAGGAAAGTCCCGGCAATAATAAAGACCCATTTTTTACCTCCTTCTTTTACCGGATAAGGATAAAATCTTACCCCCTCGGGGTAAGTCCGACCCCGGCGCCTGGCCGATGCCTTTTTCGACCTTGCTGTCTCCGCTCCCTTCACATGCGCTCCAGTGCTTC
>JAOUFX010000832.1 GCA_029857975.1 Deltaproteobacteria bacterium
CCTCGTTCCTTTGCGTAGGAGAAAAGGTCCTGGTTAAAAGTCATTTGTTGATGGTTGGTGATGGAAATTACGTCAAATCCTTTGTCGGCAGCTTTGGCGATGAGCTCCTTGGCCGTATATTGTGCGCGGTCGACCGGATCTTCTGCAGTGTGAAGATGTAAATCAGCCTTAAGCGCTTTCATTCCTTCCCTTTTAATATGGATTCTTTCTTGATTGAATAATTAATATTTAATAATCATAATATCGGAAAATTAACATGAAAAATGAATAGTCTTTCCAAAATCCATGAAAGTACATGATAAATATTCGCTTTATTTTGAAATAGGAATTATTCAAGGCGTTGCCAATTGGGATAAAGGAAAGGATTGGATGTGGTGTACTTCCTGTAGTCAACGGTTGATATATTCTGTCAAAGGGTGCAGGTTTCCACTCATAATCATTAATGGTTTGGATATACTTTTATCTCTGAACTTTTGGCGAAGTGCAGAGATTGGCACGCTGTCAGCTCTTTTAAGGAGCAGAAGCAACCCCAATATATTGTAGTGTCTCCCTACTGATTCCTGTAACACACAAAATCAAGATCTGTAAAAGAATTGAGGACTGCAAATAGAAGAAATGGACGATTTCACTTACAGCCTCATTGCTAAATCAAGAGACAAGTGAAAATCAGGGAAATCCGGCTGGCTATTATTCAACCCATCCGCTCATCTTTTCAATTTTGTCATTCAACATACAAACATGTAGATGAACGCAATGGCCCGGTGGAACTCTTTATTCCATTTTCTTAATAATTATTATTCCATTTTTCACATTAAACGGATTTCTTTTCTGGCACACCTAATGCAGATTTAATTTTATCGAACTGACCTTCAAACGCCATAACCCCCAATTAATTTCTAAAAGGAGGTGATAATTCAACTCCTGCGAAGTGCTTTCTACTCAGATACATAGGAATAAATTTAATTCAGGAGGTAGAAAATGAAGAAATTATCTGTGGTAGGAATTATTTTGATTGTGGGGTCAGTGTTTCTTGCTGGGCAGCTTTTAGCTGCAGACGTAAATCCCAATGGTTTCCCGAGTGGTCCCCATTTTAATCTGAATATCATTGGGAAAAAGGATGCTTTTATTTGCCCCCCTCCAGAATTTGACGCTTATGGGAATCAGGTCTATGGCAATGTAATCTTCGTTCCTGAAACTGGAACAAACATCAGAATTCTTATGGAATCTGGGCGCAAAGGTCCAAAGAGTGCGCCAAGCATTACCACCTTGCAAGTTACAGATTGGTGTACTGGTTTTCTTGCCGGTGACAGTGCAACGTTGCGTTTGCCGAAGAACGAAAATGGCTACAGAGTATATGCCCGAGTCCTGGCAAAACCAACCGATGACCCTACGATGCAAATCAACCCTGGATTAGATTACGTGCAGGATGAATTTGGAACCTATCTCATTTTCCTTGGGACAGTAGGGTTCAATTCCGTTACAACCAGTTATGGCCTAAATATGGTCGGTCGTTCAAAAGGGAAATCGACTGCAATTGATATTACTCCCATCTTTGGATGGACGGGAGATGTCTGCTATGTGACGGATCCGGGGAACATTGAATACTCGGCAAAACCGATTTGCGGCAAAGATACGTCGGATCCCCTCGATGGGACATATGATGATTTTGTTTCCTCCCCTGATGGCACAACATGTCCAGAAGGATATACTCTCATTACAGCTTATTGTAAAACCTACACGGGATGGGTTTTTAACATGGCTGATTATGTAGGTTATCTCTGGGATCTTGATAACAATGGAACAAAATTACTCCAGGTTCGATTCTATCCTAATTAGGTGTGTAACGACTGGCAAAGAACGGAGGCAGGGCCAGAAATAGCCCTGTCTTTTTTGTTTATTTCCTTCGGTAATCATCAGCTCTCAATTCATCTCTCCGTTGTAGAGTAGTAGGTGAAAGCAAGGGTCCGAGTAAATCAGACTTTGTCTGACGGGTTAAACTCTGTCTATCCCAGTTCAAAGCACTCCTTTATCCTAATAATTGACCAACCCTTCTCTAAATCTTCATGACCTCACCAAACTCATCCATGTATTCCCCATTGGTCAGAATCCTGGAGCGAGGGTAATCAAAATACAAGTTAGTCTTCCCGGTCTTTCAGTCCCTGTTCTTCTCCACCTTCAACATTGCTTTGACCGGCTTGGGTGGTTGAATTCCATCGTAGAGATTTAAACTTTTAAAAGAATAGCCAGGTTTGGTCTTTGATCGAGAAAATTCTTAAAAGTTTAAAAGTTAGGAAACTGACTAAGTTTTTCTTCCTGGTCATTCTTTTCCCTAAAAATTATTTCGTCTCCCCCCCT
>JAOUFX010000831.1 GCA_029857975.1 Deltaproteobacteria bacterium
AATTGCTGCCGACCTTGCCGCCAGCATCCAAAAGATGAAAGAAGAAACAGGGGAAAAACCATGGATGGTAACCTGGCCTTTTGGAAAGTTTAACCTTATAGGCCAGGAAGAAGCACAGCCATTGGGATTGGAAATGATCTTGACTCTGGAAAGCGGGCCTGCCGATATCAAGAGGCTGAACCGGACCAATCGGAATATGGTGTTTCATGAGATGGGGATCGCCTTTTTTATTGCCTCCCTCCAAAAAGATTTTGATGATAAAGCCAGAATCCGCGCGGCCCAAATTGACCTTGATTTGATTGTCAACCCCCTTTCCTACGAGGAGAGCGATCAGAATCTGGGACGGTTAATTGAAAGGTTGGTGGCCCTCGGGGTCAACACCGTTTTTTTACAGGGATTTTGCGACACCGAGGGGTCGGGGAATATTCGTTCCGTCTATTTTCCCAATACCGTTTTCCCGGTCAAAATGGACTTTTTGAGTCACGCTGTCCATCAAATAAAAATCAGAGACATAAAAACCTATGTCTGGATGCCCGCTTTGAGCTGGGAGCTGGAGGACAAGGTTTTAAATGAAAGTTTAAAGGTTCGAGAAATGAAAAACGGGCATAACCGGATTACCACCTCCTGGTACCGCCGGCTTTCCCCCTTTGATCCGCAGACCTTGCCGATCGTGAAATCTCTCTACCGGGACCTGGCGGCTCACGTCGATTTTGACGGCCTTCTCTTCCAGGATGATTTGTATCTTACGGATGAAGAGGATTTTCATCCCTCCGCCTTAAAATCCTTTCAACAACATGAAGGCGTGGAATTCAGCCAGAAACGATTAGCGGAAAAGCCTTTCCGGGAGCAATGGATTCGTTTTAAGACCCGAGCCCTTAACGATTTCACTCGGGAAATAATGGATGTAGTAAGGCGATACCGGCCCGCGGCAGAATTCGCCCGTAATATTTACAGCGAGGTGGTCCTTAACCCATCGGCCCAAGAGTGGTTCAGCCAAAAGCTCGAAGATTTTTTAAAAATATACGACTATACCGTCCTGATGGCTTATCCCCAGATGGAAAACGTTGACAGTCTCCGCGGGGCCAAGAAGTGGTTGGCCAAGTTAGTGGATATCGTGAATCGGCACCAGTCCAATCCCAAAGTAATTTTTAAAGTTCAGAGTTATGACTGGAAGAAAAAGAAGTGGATCAAGGATGATATTTTTCATCAGGAATTAAGACATCTGCTTTCCCTGGGAGCTCAGCACATTGGATATTATCCCGATAATGTCTTTATGAATAAACCAAAGGCCGGCGTCACCTCGGCCATATCTTCGAAGGATCTTCCGTAGCAATGGATTTTTCATCCTTATTCGCAATCATCAGCGATTTCATTTTTCTTTACCCCCTTCTGATGAGTATTGTCTGGACCATGGGAGGGCTTATATTCTATCTGCGCTGGGAAAAAAAGGACCCTCCGCAGTTGAGTTCCTACCCGTCAATTTCCATCATCATTCCCGCGCATAATGAAGAAAACGTCATAGAAGAAGTGATCCATAACCTGCGGGGTCTGAATTATCCCCGCTATGAAGTCATCGTTGTCAATGACGGCAGTACGGATCAAACCGCCTCCATCTTGAACCTCCTATCCACCCAGTACGCCAGCTGGTTGAGAGTCGTCCATTTAAGTCCCAACAGCGGCAAGGCGAAGGCTTTAAACATCGGAATTCTTCTGTGTAAAAGCCAATTCATTTTAACCCTGGATGCCGATAGTTTTCTCGACCAAGATGCCCTGCTATGGCTGATGTGGCAATTTCTCCAATTTCCCAGAGTGGGAGCCATCACCGGGAATCCTCGGGTTCTTAATCGCACAACTTTACTCGGCAAAATCCAGATCGGTGAATATTCCAGCATCATCGGCCTGATTAAAAGGACCCAACGATTATTGGGCAAAGTTCTCACCGTATCCGGAGTGATCGCTGCTTTTCGGAAAAGTGCGCTATTGGATTGTGGTCTTTTTGATTCGGACACGGTCACCGAAGATATTGACATCACCTGGAAACTCCAAAAAAAGTTTTGGGATGTGCGTTTTGAGCCCCGGGCCTTGTGCTGGGTGCTGGTTCCGGAAACCATCAAAGGGTTATGGAGGCAAAGAGTTCGGTGGGCCCAGGGTGGGATTGAAGTTCTGAAGAAACATTTATCCATATGGCAGGATAAGAGACAGCGTAGGTTGTGGCCGGTTTATGTAGAATACCTTGTAGGAGCCTTATGGGCTCACCTTTTTATTTTTGTATGCGTTTTATGGATCATAAGCTTTCTGCTAAATTATTTTTTCGATACGGTCCCGATTTTGCCCTTTGCTCCCTTTATACCGAAA
>JAOUFX010000833.1 GCA_029857975.1 Deltaproteobacteria bacterium
CACATGGTCCCATGGCTTATTGGCGAGGCAGGGTCTCCTTCTACCTTGATCACCTTGCCGTCTTTGACATGGGCGACCACACCGCAGCCCCCATGGCAATTGCGGCAAGCGGTCCGAATTCTTTTTACCTCATCCATTGTTATCTCCTTTTTGAGTGCTTCAAAAGAGGCACCGATAATGTAGCGGGCCATCCTGACTTGTCGGGACATGTCCTCTTCCTCCCCTTTTCTGCCTCCTTGAGAAAGAATCTATAGCACGTCAAAGCAGGGGGAAAGTTGTTACTCAATGTCATTAAGTTAAGCGCCTTCTTGCATTTTGCTGAGCCTCATGTACACTTTGCGGTGTCAAATCTTGTCCGTTCTGGAGGTCAGTATGTGCAACGACATCGCATTGGTTTGCATGGGGCTCGTCGAGATGCTCAGGTCTCTGATTTTTTCGGCCGATTTCATGGAACGCCATCGGCGTAGCGAGAAAGATTTCACTCGTCAGCGTTGTTTGATCTTTTCCGTGGTTGTCATCTTCTTGCTCAATCTGGTTAAACGAGCACTGCAAGATGAACTAGACGAATTCTTCAAGCTTCTGAACGGCGAAGAAGTGGCCGGGCGGATCGTCACCAAAAGCGCCTTCACCCAGGCTCGTAAGAAGCTCAAGTACACGGCATTTGTCGAGTTGAATCAGGCGCAAGTGGATTTCTTCTATGACCACTTTGAGCCGCGCAGGTGGTGTGGTTTTCGACTGCTGGCCGTCGATGGTTCCACCAGCGAGTTGCCACGCACCCCAGACATTATGGAGTATTTTGGGGTCTGGCACCCGAATCAGGGAGAACCGTGTCCACTGGCCAGGGTGTCGCAGATATTCGATGTCCTCAACGAAATCACATTGGAGGCCATCATTAGTCCCAAAGAGATCGGAGAAAGAGCTCTGGCAGCTCAGCACTTTGACATCCTCGAAGCAGACGACTTGGTGTTATTGGACCGAGGCTATCCCGCGTTCTGGCTTTTTGTGCTGATCTTGAGCCACCAAGCTCATTTCTGCGCCCGCATGTCCCTGGGAGTGTGGGACGTGGTCGACCAATTCGTGGCCACCGGGTTGCCCGAGCAAATTGTGACCCTGCACCCCAGCTACGAGTCCGTCAAGGAATGTCGCTCCCGGCGGCTGTCCACAGACCCGATCACTGTCCGATTGATTCGCGTCGAACTCAACACAGGGGAAGTGGAAGTGCTCGTTACCTCTTTGCTCGACACTGTGGCCTATCCCATTGCTGTTTTTAAGGACCTGTACCACTGCCGCTGGCCGGTGGAGGAAAACTACAAGGTCATGAAATGCCGTATCGAGATAGAGAACTTCTCAGGGAAATCTGTATGGGCGGTGTATCAAGATTTCCACGCCAAGGTCTTCACCATGAACCTGACAGCTATCCTGGCCCATCCAGCCCAGAAAGTGGTTGAGCAAGAGAGCCAGGGGAAGCGGTACACCTACCAGATCAACATGACAAACGCCCTCTCGAAAATGAAAGACACGATCGTTCTCCTTCTCCAGCATACGAACATCTTACCGATCTTGCAGCGCCTATGGCAGGTGATTACCCAGACGATTGAACCAATTCGGCCGCGTCGTTCCTACCCCCGCAAGAAGCGAGTGCAGCGCCGAAGGTTTGCCATGACTTATAAACCGATCCGCTAACTTAATGACATTGATTGGACAATAATCGAAGGAAGCACCGCAATTCTTATAGAGTGCAAAGCAACTCGCTTCTCGAGAGCCGCTTTGACAACAGGTACTGAGGATGTGATTAATGATAGCCTGAAACAAGTAATGAAGGGGCTTCGTCAGCTTCACGAGTTCAGAGAGGCTTGTACAGTAAAGCAACCAGGGCTTGAAGCCTTATACGCATGTACCGAATTTAGACCAGTTTTAATCACCCTTGAGCCACTGTATTTGGTAAATAGTGACCTTTTCCGGGAGCACATTGACGATAAATTGGCTGCCGAAGGTATAACAAATTTGCCTTGGCTTATACTTGCAGTAGACGAGTTGGAGAGGTTGCAACCACACATGGCCGCGGGAATTGGGTTAGATAAGATACTAGACGATCGCAATGAGAAACCGCTTAACACCATTCTTGAGGAACTTCACCCACAAACTGGTCGAACTTACAAAGACTCTTTTCTGTATGATGCAGGGGATCAAGAGTTGTACCAGCGACTCGGCTTAAAACCGGTTCTCGAACGACACATCAAAGCAAAGAACCTCCCTATATAGAAAGAGACGCCTCTATAGTAAGCATAGGCGGCTTTCCATAGCTGCCTCCCGGTAGCTAACAAGTTAGCCGAAATTCGCCTGCCCAGACAAGG
>JAOUFX010000835.1 GCA_029857975.1 Deltaproteobacteria bacterium
ACCCCTCCGATACCGGCCAGGGCACAACCCAGGGCAAAGACAATAACATGAATCAAGTTCATGTTGATTCCCAGGACCGACACCATCTCTGGGATGTTACTGGCGGCCCTCATGGTGATTCCTAACTTGGTCTTCCCCAGAAGGAACATCAAACCGGCCATGATGCCGACCGTAACCATGATGATAAAGAACCGGTAGAAGGGATACGGAACCCCGCCCAAGTGAACAGTTTTGCTTAGGGTGGGAGGTATGGTGATAAAATAAGGTTGCACCCCCCAGATGTACTTTAATAAGCCGTCCAGCAGCACCATAACCCCGTAAGTTAAGATGAGAGTGTAAAGCATGGGTCTTTTCCGTATGGGATTAATCAAGGCTCGTTCAATGATTAACCCGATTCCCGCCACAAGTAGGGGGGCGAGGATCAACGCCAGGAAAAAGCTAAAGCCTTTAGCGACGAGCGTGTACCCGAAGTACGCCCCCAGCGCATAAAGAGAGCCATGGGCCAGGTTGACGATGCGGTTAATACCATAAATGATATTCAACCCGATGGCGATGAGTAAAAGTAGGCTGCCCAGCCCCAAACAGTTGAGGATGGTCTGTACCCAAAAGGTTATATCGCTCGGCATAAGATTGAAATCCTAAATTCAAGTATCGAAATTCGGAACAAAAATAACCTTTTCCATCGTCGAAACAAGGGGGGAGAGATAGGGCCAATCCCCTGCCCCCCTTGGATCTAGGAGCATGTTATTTAAACTTTTACTCCGGCGGACCAAGCTGTTCAGGCTTGAGGTGGACCAGGACCTTTTTAATAATTTTTGCTCCATAGGGATTCGGCGGCGCTAATTGGGTCTCCGTGAGGACGGCTGGGGTCCTCATGGAGTTGTCTTTCGGGGAAATCCGGACTCGGCCGTACGGTCCATCGAAGGTGGCTCCTTTTAAAGCATTCGCGATTTTATCCGCATCGATGGACCCCGCTTTCTCGATGGCGTTGAAGAGCACCATCGCCCCCGTATAAGCCTGGGCTCCCTGGGAAGGCGGAACGGCCTTGAATTCTTCCCAATAGGCTTTGGCAAAGGCTTTTGAAGCAGGCGTGTCGAGATCCCAGGAATAGCAGCAGACCGTTACCATCCCAACCTCTGCTTCCCCTCCAGCCTCCAGGTCTGCTTCGCTCGGCGAGCCGCCGGCCACGATTTTGATCTTCTTCATCAGTCCAAACCCATAGGCTTGCTTAGTGAAACGGGGAATGACGGGGGACCGTAAGCAGGAATACAATCCATCCACCCCGGCCGCGCTTACTTTGCTGACGAAAGGAGACCAATCGGATACATTCAGGGCTGCATTGTCGTATTTGGGGTTGTAGATTTTGACCCCCCTCTTTTGGGCCAAATCGATAAAGCTTTCCGAGCAGCTGTGTCCCCAGGCATAATCATCGGCCAGCACGTAATAGGTTCTCTTCTTCAGGTCTGGGTCTGCCAGGATACCCATTACATGTCCGACCGCCACCTGGTCATCTGCCAGTTGTCCGCAGCGGAATACATACTTATGGATTCCGTAGAACTTCGGGGTCATCACATTGGTCGTCAGGAAGGGAACTTTTAGCTTCCCCGCCTCCCCTGCAATTGCCAATCCTACTCCACTAAAAGCTACCCCAAGCAAAGCCACAACTTCATCCTTAAATACTAACTTTTCTGCCTTCCTAACCCCTACTTCGGGTTTCCCTTCTTCGTCTTCGATAATCAATTGAATTGGACGTCCCATAATCGTTTTCTTGTGTTTGGCAGCCAGTAATATACCATTTCGGTTATCCACTCCTACCTGTGCTGCCATTCCACTTAGAGTCATCGGTACACCAATCTTGATCGGCTTTTTCTCCTGGGCTCCGGTATATCCGGGGATCAGCAGCAGCCCACAAACAAAGAAAGCGAATGTGACGAAGATTACCTTTTTCATCTTTCCCTCCTTTTGAGTTTTTGATTGGTCTTCCGACCGCAGCCCAAAGGGCGCCATAATCGATTTACATTCAAGGGACTTCTTAAAACGTCCATCGCTCTATTCTCAAGAAGGAAAACGGGTGGAACTCCAATAAAATATTCGCGGTTGCTCTGGGTATGGATATTTTTTTAATTTCGATTAGATTCCGGATCCGGTTTTTCCAACGGCATCCTGGGTGGCTTTTAAAAGCTTGGCGATTTCCCGCATGATCGGGCCCACCCGGCTCATCCACCCGGAATGCCCGGCGGTCTGCAGCTGCAAGTTACTGAAGCCCAAAGGCAGGTCCCCTATAAACAACCCCATTAAGGTTTCCGTCGGGCCCATAAAACGGAAATCTTCATCCTTGAAGTGAAGCAGCCC
>JAOUFX010000834.1 GCA_029857975.1 Deltaproteobacteria bacterium
CGAGCCATACCAGATTTTCATTCTCTACATGGTTTTGGAAAAGGAAGGGAAGAACGATTACGGGGCAATCAAGGAGATATTAGATTCTTTCGAGTACATCCCCAAATAAAAAAAGAGCAAAAAGCCAATAGCTCGTAGCCAAAGCCAACATTATGATCTTAGTTAAAGGCTATGAGCCATTTGCTATGAGCTGTTTTTCTTCTAAGCTCCGGCTTCATCTACCAGTTGGATGAGGTGTTTTACCTCCACCTGGGAATTCTTTTGGCCCAGTTGGTCCTTTAATTGCAGCATGCAGCCGGGACAGCCAGTGACCACCACCGAGGCTTTGGTGGCTTGGATGTCTTCTACCTTTTGCCGGCTGATTTGTTGGGATAGATCGTAATTGTAGAAGCTAAAGGAGCCCCCGCCTCCGCAACATCGTTGGGCATCGCGCATTTCCACCAGAGTGATGCCGGGGAGGCTTTTCAAAACCTGCCGGGGTTGGGACAACACCCCTTGTCCGCGGTTGAGATGGCAGGGATCGTGGTAGGTGACCTTGCGGACAGATTCCTTCTCGGCCTTGGTCAACTTGATTTTTTGGGTCAGGAATTCAGCAATGTCCAGGACTTTGGTGCTGAAAGCGTTCACCCTGTCTCTCCATTCCTGGCTTTCCCCCTCTACCAGGATTTTATAACTTTCCTTCAAAGCGGTCCCGCAGGTAGCACAGGCCACGATTATGGCATCCAGCTCATAGGGGGCAAAGGCTTCGATGTTCATTTTCAACAGGTCCAACCCGTTCTGCAGGTCGCCGGACATGAAAACCGGGATACCGCAGCAAGTCTGCTTCTTGGGAAAAACCACTTCCACCCCATGGCGGCCCAGGACCCGGATGAGCGAGCGGCCGATGGCCGGATCCACGAAATCGATGAAGCAGCCGGAGAAGAGCCCTACCCGCATTTGAGCGGGGGATTTGGAAGGAGGAATTACTTCGGGGAACTCCTTCCGGAGCGGAGTTTTGCTTAAATCCGGGATCAGCCTTCCTTTGCCGAAGGCCGAAAGGAAGAAGGGAAGGTGCCGGAGTTGTCCATTCCCCTTCGGGGGTGCAAACATCTGCAAATAGGAGAAGGCCTTAAGCGCTTTTCCGAAAAGATTACGCTTTTTGAGTAGATACTTAAAAGCAACCTTCTTGGAAAGCGGCAACCCTCTCCGTTTGGCCAGCTCGGCGCGGATCCCCAGGATGAGCTTCCCCTGATCCACGCCCGCCGGACAGGCTCCTTTGCAGGTCAGGCAGAGGAGACATTTAGAAAAGATGTCTTCCGTGTAAGAAGAATACGGCAGCTCTCCCGCGACCAGGGCTTTAGCGATCTCCGTCTTACCGCGGGAACTATAGGTCTCCCTTTGCAATTCTCTAAAAACCGGGCAGACTGCGGCGCATACTCCGCAGCGCGAGCATTTTTCCGCTTCCTGAAGCAGGATTTTTTCAGGGTACATTTCAACTCCAATTCATTTAGGACGCAGATTTTCGCAGATACACGCAGAAAATTATTTTCTCAATCGGTAATTTCTTTGTATTTAAAATCCTGATAATCTGCGTCCCAAATATTTTCTTAAACAAACTTCCCCGGATTCATAATCCCATTGGGGTCAAAGACCTTCTTGATGTTCTTCCAAAGCTCCATCTCAGTCGGGCTGATTTCCAGGTGCATGAAAGGCTTCTTGGCCAGCCCGATGCCGTGCTCTCCGGTGAGGGTTCCGCCGAGAGCAATGGAGGCTTCGAAGATTTCTCTTATCGCGTTTTCCACCCTTGCCGCTTCCTCCTTGTTCCCCGGGTCATAGGTGATCAAGGGATGCATGTTGCCGTCGCCGGCGTGGGCCAGAAGATAAATGGTAATGTTATATTTTTTTTCGATCTCGTTTAGCCTGCGCACCATAGCCGGTATTTTGCTGATGGGCACGGTAGCATCCTCGGCCACCATAGTCTTACTGAGCCGGTAAAGGGCTACAGACCCGATCTTCCGGGCGAGCCAGAGCTTGTCTGATTCCTCTTCAGTCTGGGCCAGCTTGATGTCGAAAGCCCCCTGAGTTTCGCAAAATTCTTTAGCGATCCGCGCCTGGCGGTCCACGGTCTCGGCAAATCCATCCACTTCGATAATCAGCATGGCCGCGGCATCGGTAGGCAGTCCCAGGTTATACACTCTTTCGCAGGTACGGATGTAATGCTGGTCCATCAGCTCGAGGGCCCGGGGAACGATGCCAGCCGCCATGATGCGGGAAACCGTGGTGCTGGCATCGTCGATGGAGCGGAAAGCGACCAGTAGGGTCCGCCGGGCTTCCGGCTTGGCAATCAATTTCATGATGATCTTGGTGATGACC
>JAOUFX010000838.1 GCA_029857975.1 Deltaproteobacteria bacterium
AAGATAATCTTCTTACCAACATACTAATTTTTTGGGGCGCTCAGCTCTTATCTTGGTAATCTAGCCTTATCCCACCTTGACAATCCTCGTCAATTTTTATAGTTTTCCAACAGAAGGTAGGGACGGTTCGCGAGCCGCCCTTAAGATGGAATAAGATCGCAAATTTTTTGTGCAACCCCTTTTAATTTTGGTAAGATTTTTTATGAATCTTTATCTGTGTTTATCTGCGTTCATCTGCGTCCAATATATTTTTATTTCTTTGCGGCTCTGCCGCGCTGCGTAATCTGCGGATAGACAGTTTCGAACTCCGGAGGATCTTATGAACTTGGGTTCTCTCCTGACGATGCAGGCGAACAAATTCCCCGACCGGACAGCCCTTATCTACGAAGATAAGAGGTTCACCTATCGGCAATTCAACCAGCGGTGCAACCGGATTGCCCAGGCTCTGCTGCGCTTCGGCCTGCAGAAAGGGGACCGAGTGGCGACGCTGCTCTTTAATTCCCCTGAGCTCGTCGAGGTCTTCATGGGGGCGGCCAAGCTCGGTGGAGTCTTCACGCCCATCAACTTCCGCTTGGCCGCCGAAGAAGTAATCTACCTCGTCAATCATTCCGATGCCCGCATCTTTGCCTTTGGAGAGGAGTTCTTTTCTCTGGTAGGAAATATCCTTCCCCAGCTCCCCAAAGTGGAAAAGTTCATCTCCGTGGGAAAGGCTCCCTTCCCCCGGGCCATCGAGTACGAGCCCCTCTTGCAGGGGTCCCGGGACGATGAGCCCGAAATCGACGTTTCGGAAAACGATGAGTGCCAGATGCTCTACACTTCAGGGACCACAGGCAAGCCCAAAGGGGCGGTGCTGACCCACGGGAATGTCCTCTGGAACCTCGTCAACACGCTCCTGGCCAGAGAGGACAAGGAAGGGGAAATCGCCCTCATCACCGGTCCTCTCTATCATGCCGCCGCCCTCAACAACCATTTTCTGATCCGGCTGGCCCTGGCCGGGGCCAGCGTGTTGATGAAGCATTTTGATCCCCGGATCTTCATGGAGATCATCCAGAAAGAGAAAGTCAACGTGATCTCCGGAGCGCCGGCCATGTTTCATCTCCTCCTCACCCTCCCGGACGTGGAAAAATACGATACCAGGTCCATCACCCGCTGCACCCTGGGGGCTTCCACCCTGCCCGATGAAACCAAAAAAAAGCTGCTGAAGCTCCTCCCCAATGCAGGCGGCATCTATGACGTCTATGGCGCAACGGAGGCCTCTCCCACCGTAACCGCTTTGAAAGCGGCAGATTCTTTTAGGAAAACCGCCTGCGTCGGCCCGGCGGTTCCTTTCCTGGAAGTGAGAATCGTGGATAGCCAGGACCGGGAGGTTCCCCGGGGCGAACCCGGTGAAATCATCTGCCGGGGTCCCAATGTCATGAAGGGATATTACAAAGACCCCGAGGGAACCGCGGAGGCACTGAAAGGGGGCTGGCTGCATACCGGCGACATCGGCCGGATGGATGAGGAGGGGTTCATCTACATCGTGGACCGGAAGAAGGATATGATCATCAGCGGTGGGGAGAACATCTACCCCCGGGAAATCGAAGAACTCCTCTACCATCACCCCAAAATCCGGGAGGCCGCAGCAGTTGGAATCCCCGATCCTCTCTGGGGGGAATCGGTGAAGGCTTTCGTGGCTTTAAAGGCCGGTATGATCATGTCCGAAGAAGAGGTCATCGAATACTGCAAGGCCCACCTGGCCAGCTACAAGAAGCCCAAACAGGTCAAGTTCATAGATTCCCTGCCCCGAAATCCATCGGGAAAGGTCTTAAAGAATATCCTTCGCGGGAAATCTTCCTAAACCTTATTTTTGATGGTCTCGTAAAAAGTCTCTTGAAGCGTCACCCCGGCGAAAGCCGGGGTCCAGAACATTTTGAAATAACTGGATTCCGGCGCCTGCCCCGGACCCGATCCGGGGTTCGCCGGAATGACGAATTTTATGGAATTTCGACTTCTTACGAGATCATCAGTTTTTGGTCTTGGTTTTATTTTATGGCAATCCAATTTCAAATAACAAATTTAAACTGTTAGCCTTTTTGTACCAATAAAAATATTATGGGTACCATAAAAATATTTGTGATACTTTATATTATTGACATACTTTTATATTTTTGGTATATAATTATTTAGTGTGTGTAAAAGGAGGGCTCATGGATAAGTCAGTTGTGACGGTTAAAGGGCAGGTTGTAATTCCCTCAAAACTTCGCCGGAAGTTCGGAATTAAAAAAGGGACTCAGGTCTATTTATATGAACGAGACGGAGAAATCGTGATAAGGCCGATTACGGATGAATATATTCTATCTTTAGTCGGG
>JAOUFX010000837.1 GCA_029857975.1 Deltaproteobacteria bacterium
GCGCCGTACTTCTCCTCCCGCGTTCGGCCAGAGGTAGCCGCAGACGATTTTCAGCAGGGTGGTTTTCCCGGCACCGTTCGGCCCCAGCAGGGCCCAATGTTCTCCGCGTTCCACTTTCCAGGTAACATTATCGATTATCTTTCTGCCGTTGATGGCGTAAGTAACTTCATGAATTTCCAGAGCCGGATCTTTCATTCTTTAATTTCCCGTTTTATCCTTTTTATTTTTCCCGTCATTCGGCATAAGCTTCTTGCACAAAAAGAACTAAGAATTCGCTCGGATCCCGGATGACCTTCTATTTCTTTCCGAAGTTAGCCAGCCACAATTGACGCGTAAGTTGCATATGGCCGACATGCATGGCGAAGTGTTCGATGAGGTGCAGGATCGCCCACCGGACCGTTACTATGCGGTCCCGATATTTCCGGGTTTCTTCCAATTGGGAGGAAGTAAGGGAAGATAGAATTGCGGCGGTATCCTTTGCGCCTGTTTCCATTTTAGCTGCCAGTTCAGAAAACCCTATCCCCTTTACGACGAACTCAGCATCCCGGTCACGACGGATGGATTGCCTTCCGATTATCTCTTTTATCCAAAACGCCTCCGAACCCGCCAGGTGGATCGTCATGACGGCCAGGGAGTTCGTGGCCATTTCTCCTTGGCCCTCAAGCGGCCGCCAATCCAGCGCTTCTTTGGGCAGTCCTTCCAGCAGAGTTTTAACCTGATTGCGCAGATCGTTCAAAAAGAATAAATAATTTTCAATTTCTTTTAGCATTTCTTTTCCTCCTTACCCCATCGATGACTTATTTATCAGCCCGTATTTATATAGACACCGAAAACTAAATCCTTCCGTCTCTCCCTTTACCAAAGGAAGTCCCGCCTTTCGCGAGATTTGGAAAAGAGGGGTGAGGGGAGATTTTGGAAGAATCGGTTGTTCACTGAAACCGGCTGTTAGGCTGCTTTTCGGCTTTTTAGCTGCTGGATGCTGCCGGTTGGGCTACCCGTAAAACCTTGACTTCGCGATTAATGCGCTTGGCTATCTTGGCTTCCGCCATTTCAAGGTCATAACGGGCTTGCAGGCGTAGCCAGACGGCTGCACTCGTACCAAAGTATCGTGCCAGCCTCAAGGCGGTGTCTGCGGTAATTGAACGCTGACCACGTACAATTTGACTGATCCGTAAAGTCGGTACACCGATATCTTTGGCCACACGATATTGGCTCAAGCCCAGCGGCTTCATGAAATCTTCGAGCAATACTTCGCCAGGATGAACGGGGGATAGCTTTTCCATGTCTGACCTCTTACTTGTGATAATCTACAATCTCTACATCTCTCGCTTTGCCCTTTAACCACTTGAAGCAGATTCGGTATTGGTTGTTAATGCGGATACTGTATTGCCCCTCACGGGGTCCATGAAGGGTCTCAAGTCTGTTACCGGGTGAAGCGAATAAATCTCGTAAATCGTCGGCATCGTCCAGGTAAACAAGTTTGCGTCGAGCTGTTTTCTGGATGATCAAAGGCAACTTTCGGGAAACGATGCCTTGGGAGATTTTCTCTGTTTCGGGGTCAGAGAAAGATTCAATCATGAGGCTATAGTATCATGTAATGATACCATCGTCAAGATGTTTGGGAGGATTCTTTTCTTCCCACGTGTAATTCGGTGCACGCCTGAAAAGCCGGGTTTCCTTGATTGCCCAGGTTCTTGCCGGAGATAGTCAAGCAGTTTATATGAGGTAGTAAAATGTCATTAACCCGGCTTAAGCGATTCTTTTAAAAAAGGATCTGTATCCTGTTGCCGAGGATGTCCATGACTTTGACTAAAATCGGATTATGACCCGCTTTCTCGCTTGGAAAAATCCTTGTTTGCGGACATTTTGAAATAGGAATTTCAGGGATCAAATCTGTTGAATGTTGAGACACCTTTTTCTCGAGATGTCTTTTAGCCTTAATCAACTTTTAGTAGACAAACTGTGTAATATCCAGGAATAAAATTTTTGCCATTGCTAAATTCAGTTTTTAAAGAATTGAAAAGGTCAGGATTATAGGTTACCCCTGGAAAATTCTTTTTGAACAGATTTCTCCAATCATTTTTACTTGGCCTCTTATCTTTAATTGAGGTCACCAACAAATATTTATGCTTATTTTTGTTCCGCAATCTCTTTAATTTCTGAATATCATCCTTTATCCATCTTATATATTCTAAATCCTTACATGCGCCATTCACTTTTATTTCAATCCAGAGGCTTTTTCCCGAATTGGGTTCATAAAGGGTCAAATCGCACCTTCCCTCTTTATAGGGATCTTCCAAGTAGGTAAGAAGTCGGCCTTTTTGAAGGAAGGTTTTAAAAAGGACATATTG
>JAOUFX010000836.1 GCA_029857975.1 Deltaproteobacteria bacterium
AAAAACTGGTCCGGCATCCGACAAGGAAATCAAGAATGGGCCTACCCCTGTGAATGATGGGATTTAAATGGCCAGACAGAGTAGGATTTTCTCCGAAACTTGGTTACACCTACTATTCTTGGGGCAAGGGATGCTTTTAGCACTGAAGATTAACGAAAGAAGTCATGCATCCGAAATCAATAGATGGAAATCATTTCGAAACATTTTCAATGGTCTGGAAACAGATGGAGATATAGCAGTAATCACAAGCTCTTGCTTAAGTTTCTTTCGCCCCAAGGCGTACTACAAAAAGAAGAATTTCATATTTTCAGGAACGACCACAATCGACATTACAGTCCTAATTCAATTAAAAGGGGGTTAGGGAAAGATGGAGACGAAAGGGCAGATCGCTAAAGCTGAATCTGCGTTCCTAATTCGACCACCCGGTCGGCAGGAAGATTGAAATAGGCGGTGGGGCTCCCCGCGGCCCTTGCCATGAAGGCGAAGAGCGTTTTGCGCCAAAGTATCATCTTGGAATCGCCATGGGTGAATATCGTGACTCGTCCCAAGTAGAAGGTCGTTTCGGCCGGATTGATCTGAAGACCATGTTTTGCGGCCATTTTCATGATCTCCGGGACATTGGGTCTTTGCATAAAGCCATTATGGGCAATCACGCTGAAAAAGCCCTGTCCCAGGTCCTCCACTTCCACTCGCTCCCTTGCTTTGACGCTGGGACGGTTGGCGGTTTTCATGGAAAGCAAGATGACTCTTTCATGCAAGACCGTCGTATGTGTGAGGTGGTGCAAAAGAACCGGAGATGTCCCTTCCGGGTTGGCAGAGAGGAAAACTGCGGTTCCTTTGACCCTTGGAATGTCGTGCCGGGCTAAATCCTCAAGGAATACTTTCATGGGCAACCGCGTTCCTATCTTGCGATACAGCTCCGACCTTCCTCTTCTCCAGGTGGTCGTGATCAGGGTAAGCACCCCAGCCATAAGGAGGGTAATCCATCCCCCGTCGGCGACTTTCAGGAGGTTGGCCAGGAAATAGGATAGGTCAAAAGCGAGAAAAAGGACGAGGAGAGGGAGGGCTTTCCAGAGCGACCAGCCCCAACCTCGGGTGGCCAGGATAAAAAACAGGGTTGAAGTGATGTTCATCGTTCCGGTCACGGAAAGGCCATAGGCCCCCGCGAGACCACTCGATTCCCGAAATCCAATCACCACCAGCAGGCAGCCAACCATAAGGGCATAATTGACCGCCGGCACGTAGATCTGGCCTTTAATTTCAAAGGAGGTATGAACGATAAAAAAACGGGGGGAATAACCCATGTCGATCGCTTGCTGGGTCAGGGAGAAAACGCCCGAAATCAGTGCCTGGGAAGCGATCACCGTGGCCATGGTGGCCAACGCCACCATGGGGTAGAGGAAGAATATAGGGACCAGGCCGTAAAAAGGATTAAAAGCCATCTCGGGATATTTCAAGAGGAGGGCGGTCTGGCCAAAATAACTGCAGAGGAGGGAGGGGAAAACCAGGCCCAGCCAGGAGAACCGGATCGCTCTTTTCCCGAAGTGCCCCAGGTCGGCATAGAGGGCTTCGCATCCGGTTATGCAGAGAACCACCGACCCGAAGACCACGAAGGATTGGAATTTGTTGGTAACAAAGAAATGATAGGCATAAAGGGGATTCACGGCCAGCAAGATTTGTGGGGCTTGAACGATGGCCGCCATCCCCAGCACGGCGATCGCCAGGAACCAGAGCGTCATAATGGGGCCGAAGAGCTTTCCGATGTTGGCAGTTCCACGGTGCTGAAAGAAAAACAGGCTGAAAAGAATCAGGCAGGTGAGGGGTAAGATGAACGGAGAAGCGGCCTTGGTGGCCACTTCAAGGCCTTCCACCGCCGAAAGAACGGAGATGGCGGGGGTGATGATTCCTTCTCCCACGAGGAGTCCTGCGCCGAGGATTCCCCCTCCCGTGGCGATGATTCGGAGACGGGGGGATAGCTTCTTACTTTCGGCGGACACCAACCCGAGGAGGGCGAAAATTCCGCCTTCCCCATGGTTATCTGCGCGAAGGATAAAGGATATATATTTGACGCTTACGACGATGGTGAGGGACCAAAAAATGAGCGCCATGACCCCGAAGAGATTCTCCGGGGTGAGGCCGATGGCATGTTTTCCATGAAAACACTCCCTGATCGTGTAGAGCGGGCTTGTTCCGATGTCGCCGAAAACGACGCCGAGGCATCCAATCGCTAAGGGAAGAGTCTTATCTTTTAACCACCGTGGGTGGGAGTTCTGGTCGTTAAATAACATGGGGGAATGATCAACAGGTAGAGGGGCCAAGGATCGTATCGTCTCTGTGGCGGATACGCAGGA
>JAOUFX010000839.1 GCA_029857975.1 Deltaproteobacteria bacterium
GCAAGTATCGGCAAAGGCTGGTTATTAGAGATTGAGTAATTGGAAAAAAGTACCCCAATTAATAAATTGATATTTCAATGATAAATCTTTCTCCCTTATTTTCATCAGGCCCATACGGTTCAAGGCAAGGCCTGATTTTATATTTTTTAAGTCATCGCGCGAGACGAGAAATCCTAATGGGTGGTCCCTGCTTTCAGACTCTTTCAGAAGAATTACAGCCCAATCCATATTTTCCGGGGAAATAAAATGAGAAATTTCTTGCCAAGGGGAAGGCATTTCGAAAAACTCTTTGCCGCGGCTCGCATGAATGAATAAGAAATGGGTTTTACTTTTAATGTAAAAACGGTAAAGCTGTGAATGTCTTCTTATTAATTTTAGATCGAACTCAACCCTCTTTTGTCCTAAAGCAGTTTTTAAGTTCGATAAAAATTCATTAGCTAATTCTTTAGAGGCTTCTGCTGGCATTTCTTTCATCCCATCCTAATCTCTGGGTTGATCTATAGGTACCTTTGAGAGCTACCGCAGAGTGAACAGTGGAGATGGAATTGTCATCAGAAATTAATCCGACAATCCCTGCTAAGGCATGTTTCAGGATCTAGATCCCGTTAATTCATTTTTCAACAGAATAAACAACCGGAATTTTCCTTTAAGCCTGTCTCTTGGTAGAGGTAGGTTCTGTTGAAAGATGGAAAACGGATGCCCAAATTTTGTAAAGAAAGAGAAGCCAACCTCTATGCTGGCTTCTCTTTGAGGGCTCAGAAAATATCTATTCTACTTGATCAAACTACTCTTACGTCAGTAGCATTAGGACCTTTGGGGCCCTGGGCAGTTTCGAATTCAACCTCGTCACCCTCCTTCAGGGATTTGAATCCCGCCCCCGTGATTGCCGAGTGGTGAACAAACACATCTTTACTTCCTTCCACTTCAATAAATCCAAAACCCTTTTGATCGTTAAACCACTTTACTCGTCCTTTTGACATAATAACCTCCCTTTGAACTTGAGTTAAAATAAAAAAACCCGCCAAAGAGGGAAACTCACTCTTTGCGGGCTTCCTTTTTTTCGAAGCCCGCTTTTTCCAAAGAGCTTTTGCCCCTTGGTCTCTTATCGTTCCCGCCTCAAAGGTTTCACCCTTTTTGGCTCTTCTGATAAGATGGCGGGTTTCGAAAAACCTCTACAACTTGTTTCCTTGTAACACAAGAAAGAGGTTTTAGCAATGCCATGGATAAAATTCTTTTATTACCTTTTGCTCCTTTTCATTCTAGCGCCCGCAGCTGGGGCACGCACAGCCACAGTACCCCCCCGAAGGCAATCGTTACCAATGCTCCCAAGGCCACCGTCGTGGGTTCGCCGATCACCTCTGCCACGGTCCCCGACAGGAGCGCACCCAACGGAAACATGCCGAAGAAGATCAGGGTGTAGATGCTCATCACCCTCCCACGTAACTGGTCTGGCACGTGCAATTGCCCCAGGATATTGGAAATATTAATTACCAGCATCGTGCCCCACCCTACGCCAACGAGCACCAACAATGATAGCGGTAGCCAGCGCATGGCCGACCAGACCAACAATAATACCGGAAAGATGAGGCTACCCAGCGTCAGCAGCTTTCCTTTGATCTTGACGCGAGCCAGCGACGCAATCATGAGAGCGCCAATGAGAGAACCGGCGCCACGTGCCGACTGGAGGAACCCGTTGGTCGTTGAATCGCCTCCCAGGATCTTCACCGACCAGGCCGGCAATAGTACAACAAAGCTCATTCCGAAGATCGTGGTCACCATAGTTACAGCGATCAAAATACGTATGGTCGGGTGAGAGACCACGTAGCGCAGCCCGCCTTTGAGATCGGCGAAGGCCGAGTCCGTGCGCACCGGGGGGGGCTTCGGCTTAAGTCGTATCATCAGCAGGGCTGAGATTACGGCGATGAACGATGCCCCATTGATCGTAAAGCACCACCCGGGGCCGAGAACCGCATAGACCACGCCAGCAATAGCGGGGCCAATAGCTGCCCCCAGATTGAACATCGTTGAGTTGAGTGCGATGGCGTTACCTAGATCCTCCCGTTCCACCAGTTCGACCACAAATGACTGGCGGGCCGGGGCGTCAAACGCGTTCGCTGCCCCAAGACCAAAGGCCAGCAGCACGATATGCCACGGTTGAATATGGCCGAGGAAGGACAGCGCCGCCAGGATAAAGGCCAGGATCATCATGGTCGTCTGCGTGATCAGTAGCAGGTTGCGGAGCGGCATTCGATCAGAGGCCACCCCTCCGAGTAGCGTGAACAGCCAGATGGGAGCGCCAGAGGCAAAGCCGACATAGCCCAGGAAAGCTGGCGAATGAGTTAGCTGGA
>JAOUFX010000840.1 GCA_029857975.1 Deltaproteobacteria bacterium
AAAGCTTTTTTGCCACCCTTCAAGACCGCATCGGGGCCGAACTGAACTTAACAGGCACAACGGCCTTCCTCGAGGCCGAGGGCTTTTTACCGGCCTTTATAAAGGTTTTAATCGATGTTTTGCGGTCTTTGCTGGTTTCCAGACCTCCTGATTTACAAGGCATCGGGGATCGATCCTTTGGCCTTCCAGAAAATCAGCTACATTGCGCGCTGCGGCTGTAACCATCTGCAACCTGGTGCGGCGTGTACTGCCACCGATATGGGGCGTCAGAACCACGTTGTCCAGGAATAAAAGAGGATGATCGCGGGGCAAGGGCTCTTCCTCATAAACATCGAGGGCGGCCCCGGCGATTCTCCTTGCTTGCAGGGCCCTGATCAGTTCCCTCTCGTCCACCAGGGAGCCCCTTGAGGTGTTGATCAAGTAAGCCGTTTTTTTCATGAGGCCAATCTCCCTGCGTCCGATCAATCCTTGGGATTGGGGGGTCAAGCTTTTATGGATGGTGACGATATCGGATTCTTTGAGCAGGGCCTGCAGGTTGGTCAAGGTCACATTTTTAAACTCCGGCTTTTCTCGACGCTTGGATTCGGTAAACACCAGAATCTTCCCGACTTCAAACCCCTGGAGTTTTCTGATGACCCCTTTGGCGATATGCCCATAACCAATGATACCCACTCGACTACCGATGAGCTCATCCCCTAAAAAACTTTCATCCCGCCAGCCACCTGCGCTGATATGTCTTTTTCCCTCCTGGATTCTCCGCATGACCGCCAGGATGAGACCGATCGACAATTCCGCTACCGCATTGCTGTTTAACCCCGGTACATTGACGACCGGAATACCCAATTCTGTTGCCGCTTGGATATCGATATTTTCTGTACCTACGCCGTATTTGCCGATGATTTTAAGCCGGGGACATGATTCCAGGACTTGGCGGGTCATGAGGGTTTTGAGCGTCAACAGGACGGCATCGGCCCGGCTGGTTTTGGCAATCAGCTCCGCCTCATCTTTGGCCAGGCCAGTCTCGATCTTGGCAATTTTCGCCAAGATCTCTCTCTGCGGTTTATCCGGCGGAAGGAATTCAGGAACATAGACCTTCCATTTTTTTTCCTTCACAGCATGGCTCCTCTTCCCATGTCGATTATCCTCCACCGCCATTTTCAAACTGGCCCCTAGCCCGTATGCCGCCGCAGAGTTTTCGGGAAAAGCTCTAAAGGGTTGACAGGCTATAAACGACCCCCTGCGAAAGCATGACTTGGATCTCAGAGTGGCTATATCCGAGTTCGTCCAATATGGCGATGGTATGTTCACCTTTGAGAGGGGAAGGGAGTTCCAAAGTGAGATACTCCCCGTCAATTTCAATGGGGTTCCCCATCGTACGTATTTCTTTATCCATGAGTTTAAACTTCCATAGGGAAATCGATTCAACAAGGGGTGAGTCATCCACAACATCCGCAAAGGTATTGATGGGGGAGCAAAGAATATCGGCCTCCCTGAAAGTATGGATCCACTCCTCTCGGGTCTTCTCGAGAAAAGCCGGGATCAGGATCTCATTCAGGGCAGTTCTGTTCTTTACCCGCAGGGAGTTATTCTTGAACTTCTCTTCTTTGCTTATTTGTCCCCTGCCAACGGCCTGGCAAAATCTTTCCCAATAGGATTCACCAAGAATGGCAATGGTCATGTATTTATCATCTTGCGTGCGGTAAGCGCCGGCCGGAGAAAGCATAGGGTTTTGGTTGCCATATCGCTTGGGTAGTGCCTTCGTCATCAAGAAAGAAGTAAAAGGCATGGCTTGCAAGGACATGGCTGCATTGAGCAGGCTGACATCGATTCTCGTACCCACTTTTCCCTGCTGCCGGGCATATAGTGCCAACAAAATACCTTGTACAGCCATATTTGCAGAATGGATATCCACCAAAGGGAAGCTCACGCGCAACGGAAGACCATCCATCTCGCCTATTGAATCCATGATCCCACTGATCGCCTGCATGCCAGTATCACTCGCAGGAAGGCTGGCATAAGATCCCTTTTGCCCGAAGGCCGAGATTGTACAGTAAATAATCCCGGGCTTAATTTTTTGACACGCTTCATAGCCAACACCTAACCGCTCCATTACTCCCTGGCGGTAATTGGAAAGGACTACATCCGAACGCTCCACCAAGCGTTTTATAACCGGTCCGGCATCCTTTTTCTGTAGGTCCAGGCATAAGTCTCTCTTGTTCCTATTATTGGCCACAAAGTAGGGCCTCAACGGGTCCTCAGAACCCCTTCCCCAGTCTCCCTCCGGTCTCTCAACTTTAATAACGGATGCTCCCATGTCGCCCAGAAGGCTTGCTGCGCAAGGCCCT
>JAOUFX010000841.1 GCA_029857975.1 Deltaproteobacteria bacterium
TATAAGGGTCTGAATTTTCCCCCCTTTCTTCCTCTTGATATAGAAGGTTCACCAGCTCCATCACGGCACTGACCGCGGTATTGAAATGGAAACGATTTTCAATGTCTTCCGTTACCTTTTTGATCGTCAGATGGATTTTACGCCTCAGCGTTTGCAGGCCCTCCGCAAGTGTCCACTCCGGGCGAGGCCATTCGGCGATCCTGGATATTCCCTGCTGCTCATCTACCAAGCGCCACACTCGATGTAAAAACCGCGAAGCTCCTTCTACGCCTTGCTCGCTCCATTCCAGGTCTTTTTCCGGAGGGGATGCAAAAAGGCAGAATAGACGGACGGTGTCTGCCCCGTATTGTTGCACCAAATGATCGGGTTCCACTACATTTTTTTTTGACTTACTCATTTTCTCCGTACGCCCAACCTGGACGGCATTGCCGCACTTGCGGCAAATCGCCCCGTCCCCTACTTCCTCGGGGAACAAGAAACCATCTCGAGCGCAGAAATGAGTTTCTTTCACCACCATTCCCTGAGTTAAAAGATTGGTAAAAGGTTCGGCAAAATCTACGAATCCGAAGTCGCGCAGTACCCGGGTATAAAAGCGGGAATAAAGAAGGTGTAAAATGGCATGTTCGATCCCTCCGATGTATTGATCCACAGGCATCCAGTATTTTACCTTCTTCCGGTCAAACATATCCTGGTTTTCGTTCGGGCTGCAGAAGCGTTCAAAGTACCAGGAAGATTCTACGAAGGTATCCATGGTATCCGTTTCTCGTTTCGCCGGCTTCCCGCAAAGAGGACAGGATGTGTTCACGAACTCGGGAACATGGGCCAAAGGGGATGTTCCCATGCCGGTTAGCTTGATATCGTGGGGAAGGATCACCGGCAAGTCTTTTTCCGGAACGGGAACGGTTCCACAGTCCTGACAATAAACGATTGGAATCGGAGCTCCCCAGTAACGTTGCCGGGAAATTCCCCAATCTCTCAGGCGATAATTCACCGCTTTTTCCCCCAGTTTTTTTTCCTCTAGGTACGCGGCAATCGCCTCTCGCGCTTGTATGCTTGAATTTCCATTGAAAGGTCCAGAGTTGACTAAAGTTCCTTCCCCGGTGAAGGCCTCCAACATGGTCTCAGCCGTTAACAAAGGTTCTCCCTCCGGTTGGATGACCACCACTAAGGGGAGGTTAAACTTTTTGGCAAAATAAAAATCCCTCTGATCATGGGTAGGGACGGCCATCACGGCTCCTGTTCCATATTCCATCAATACAAAATTGCCTGCAAATATGGGCATCTTCATGCCCGTAAGGGGATTCCGGCAGTAAGCCCCGATAAAAAGGCCTTCTTTCTCATAATCATCCGCAGTCCGTTTGGCCCGATCTTGCTTTTTAATCCGCTCAACAAATTCGCCCACCTCTTTCTCTTGCGGGGTTCCTTGGGATAGTTCCAGGGTAAGCGGATGCTCAGGGGCCAAGGTCATAAAAGTAGCCCCAAAAACTGTATCCTGGCGGGTCGTAAAAACGGGGATAAAACCCTCTCTTTCCCATAATGGAAAATGAATGATGGCTCCCACGGATCGACCGATCCAGTTTTTCTGCATGGTGACTACCCGTTCAGGCCAGCCGGGAAGTTTGTCGCAATATTCCAACAATTCTTCGGTGTAAGCCGTAATCTTAAAAAACCATCCTTCCATCTCCTTCTGCATTACTTCTTCACTGCATCGCCAACACCGTCCAGCTTCCACCTGTTCGTTGGCCAATACGGTCTGGCATTTTTCACACCAATTGACCGAAGAGGTTTTTGGGTAGGCTAACCCTTTCTCGAACATTTTTAAAAAGAGCCATTGTTCCCAACGGTAATAAGAAGGATCGCAGGTCGCTAACTCCCGGTCCCAGTCATAGCTAAATCCCATCCGCCGCAGCTGGCTTTTCATGGCAACGATGTTATCGGTCGTCCATTTCGCTGGGTGGACCTTGTGTTGAATCGCTGCATTTTCAGCAGGCATCCCGAAGGCATCCCAACCCATGGGGTGGATAACATTATAACCACCCATACGTTTATAGCGGGCCACCACATCGCCGATTGAATAATTCCTCACATGTCCCATATGGATCTTCCCCGATGGATAGGGAAACATTTCTAATACGTAATACTTTTGTTTTTGCGGGTCTTCGAAGGTTTGAAAAAGTCTTTTCTCTGCCCAGATCTTTTGCCATTTTTCCTCCACGATCTGGGGGTCATACCGCTTAGCCATTGCTCCTCCTAAAATAAACAGATGAAAAAAAATACCATAATCATCTTTTGGCTGCAAGGCCAAATAAAGCAAAACAGTATCCCCAACAATTTACTGCCCG
>JAOUFX010000842.1 GCA_029857975.1 Deltaproteobacteria bacterium
AGGAAGAAACCCCGGATTGCTGCCTCCCGCCCGGGTTACGACACAGTCTCCCGAGGGGGGAGGGTTGGGCGGGGGTGATAAAAAAGGCTTACCCTGAATTTCAGAGTAAGCCTTTTTTTATCAGGTTTGCCTCAATCTTTTTAAACTGACCGCCTGCCGGCTTCCACGTCCCGCAGCCATTTGGCGCGATGCTTTTTCGCCCAGCCCTTGGTCACGAATCCGTGGCCCATGACCTGGAAGGTTCCGGGGTTACCGTAGGTCCCTAAGTAAAAATGGATGACCAAAAACCCTCCGAGGACCAAAACACCGAGGGCGTGCAAGACATAAAGCCAGCGGGTCAACTCCGGGGGGAAGATCGGGAACCACATGAAAATTCCCGTCCCCATCATGATGAACCAGAAGAGGAAAAGCACCATGAAGAACATTTTCTGGCCGGCGTTGAACTTTCCGGCCTCGGGCACTTTTTCCACTTCCCACAGATAGCCCCCCAAAACGCGGAACCACTTCTTATCGTCTTCGTCAAAATACAGCGTATCCTTCCCCCAGGCCACGAGGGCGAAGAGAAAGGCAAGGCCGAAGATGATCCCGTCGATGTTGTGGAGCAACTTCATAATATAGTATCCGCCGGGAAAGAAATTGGCGATGAAAGAGAGGGAGTGGAACATCAACCCAAAGCCCGTGAGGAATAGAAAGAGACAACTCCCCGCCAGGACCCAGTGGACCACTCTTTCGAAAACCGTGGAAGAAAGGATCAGATTCTTGGGTTTTGCCATGTTCATTCACCCCCTTCTTCGGGGCGTTTGGGCCCCTTGATGATGTAATGGAAGAACGTTCCTACCAACGCGGCGCCGATGGCCAAAACCGAAAGCGGTTTGAGGAAGTCTTTCCATAGATAAACCGAAACAGGTATGCTTGGGTTGACTACCATTTTTTCGTACATGCGCACCTTTTCCGGCAGCACGTAGACTACATGCGTGCCCTGGACGAACGTATCCCCGTATACCGTGGCATCCCCGCCCAGAGTTTTTGCGCGGGCATACGCTTGGGCAATCATCTTATCTTTGGCACCAAAAGTCACTGCCCCCGGGGCGCAGGTCTTGGCGCAAGCCGGAATTTGGCCCTGGCTGATGCGGTCCCAGCAGAGCGTGCATTTATAGACCTTCTTGGTTGCCGGGTCAAACCGCGGGATTTTAAAGGGACAGACATTCACGCAGTACTCACAGCCGATACACTTCTCTTGGTCGATGACGATGGCCCCTTCCGCCGTCTTGAAGATGCAGCCGGGAACCGGGCATGCCCTCTGGCAGGCCGGATCCGTACAGTGCATGCAATTGTCTTTCCGGAACAGCCAGCGCATCTCTCCGTTCTTACCCGGAAGCTCGGTATAGCGGACCAGGTTCCAAGTCGTTGGAGTCAGGTCCGGGGGATTCTGATGGGTGCCCCGCTGCTGGGTTTTTTCTGCCGGAAGCCTGTTCCATTGTTTGCAAGCCACCTGGCAGCCCCGACAGGCCGTGCATTTGGAAACGTCGATGAGCATCACTTTTTCTTCCATCTCACTTCCCCCCTTTCTTCTCGACATTCACCATGAAAGCCTTAGACTCCGGAATCATGGTGTTGGCATCCCCGATCGTGGGAGTCAGCAGGTTGGCGCTGTCTCCTCCATCCGGCGGCGTCACCCATCCGAAATGCCAGGGTACGCCCACCTGATGAACGGTCTGATCGGCGATCTTGAAGGGTTTGAAACGGTCGGTGACGATTGCCTTGGCATCGACTTCGCCACGGGCCGATTTCACTACCACCCGATCTCCAGGGCTAATGCCCTTTTCTTTAGCCAACTCTTTGGAAAGTTCCACAAACATCTGGGGCTCCAGCTCGACCAGCCAGGGTATCCAACGGGTCATCACCCCTGTCTGCCAGTGTTCCGAAACCCGGTACGTCGTGCAGACGATAGGAAACCTGGGGTCGCAGGATAAAAATTTATCAGCGCCCGCCCCGATTCCTGCCTCACCAAAGAGCTTGGCTGTGGGGTTGAACTTCTGGGAGGACATGAGGTTCTTCTCTATAGGACATTCCAAAGGCTCATAATGCTCGGGAAACGGTCCTTCGGCCAGGCCTGGACCGAAGATCAAGCTGTGTCCTTCCGGTCTCATGATGAAGGGGTAGATCGCACCGGGAGGCGATCCTCCATCGGGAACATCCCCCAGCCATTTGGATCCATTCCACCAAATCACGGCTCGCTGGGGATTCCACGGCTTCCCCTCCAAGTTTACCGAGGCGCGATTATAGAGGATCCGCCGATTCACCGGCCAGCACCAGGCCCATCCGGAATAAAGCCCGATG
>JAOUFX010000844.1 GCA_029857975.1 Deltaproteobacteria bacterium
CACGGAGGATGCCTTTGAGACTGTTGAGCTTGTCCGTCTTGGTAAATTCAGCTTCCTGTACATCTGGGTGGATAATGTCCTGGGGAATATTGTCCCTGCTCTCATTATAATTTTCAGAAGGACACGGAGGTCACATCTTCTATTATTGATTGCTGCGATCTTGGCTTCCATTGGTGTCTTTATCATGAGATATGTGATGGTTTTTGGAGGGCAATACGTGCCTTTGAGTTGATGGAAGGAGACTGGTAATGATACGTCGTGATTTTTTAAAATTATGCCTTGGCAGTATCCCGGCATTCCTGTTTCACCATTATCTTGGGTTCTCTGCCTATGCTAAGGAGGTGTTTGGAGGAAAGCAGGTCTCGCGGCATACGAGGAAGTCCCTCAAAGGGATTCCAAGCATCTGCCAACTTTGCCCTGCCCATTGCGGGATCATCGGTTTCTTAGAGGGCGATCAGTTGGTGAAGATTGGGGGGAATCCAAAACATCCCAACAACCTCGGAAAGTTATGTGCCAGAGGTCTGGCCGGCTTAAATATGGCCCATGATCCCGATCGAATTACCTCCCCTTTGATCAGGAGAGGGGAACGAGGAAAAGGGCAATGGGAGAAGATCTCTTGGGAGAAGGCCTATATTGAAATCACTTCAAGATTGAAAACAATATACCAAAGCGGACAGAAAGGAGACTTCGTTTTCCAATCAGAACATGAGCCCGATGGCATCATCGGGCGGTTCTTGGAAGCCTTTGGCAACACCCTCATTCTCAGCGAGGATAGCCTCGATTTTGGCAATAGGGATTGGGGTCAATGGCTCACCTGGGGGGAGGAGAGAGGAGTTCCTGATGTGATCAATAGTCATTACATTCTAAACTTTGGCTCCAATCCTTATGAGGTACACGAATATTACACAGGTTTTATAGGAAGATTGATAGAAGCCAGGGTCCAAAATAAAGCCAAGCTGGTTACTTTTGATGTAAGGCTGTCCTACACAGCCGGAAATAGCGAGGAATGGTTTCCTATTACCCCCGGGACCGATGGAATGGTGGCTTTGGCCATGGCCAATGTTATTATTAAGAATAATCTCCATGATAAAGATTTTATTGAGAAGTGGACAAACACCTCCACCTCTTCACTGGAA
This sequence comes from Deltaproteobacteria bacterium, assembly GCA_029857975.1. The sequence goes on from JAOUFX010000844.1 coordinate 1,137, forward strand.
AAGCACTTATCTCAGTATACCCCAGAGATGGCGGAGAGGACAAGCGGGGTAGCGGCATCGGATATTGAGAGGATTGCCAAGGGATTTGCCCGATCGAGGCCTGCCGTAGCCATTTCGGGCCGCGGTGTGAGTAGCCATTTGAACGGCGTCTATAATGAGAGGTGTATTTTCCTTTTGAATACCGTTGTAGGAAGCATTGATATTCCTGGGGGATATTGTCTTCCAAGGACTTATCGTTTTGAAGAACCAGACTTAAAGCCATCTTTCCAAAAAGGGAAGGTATTCGATTTAGAAAAGGTCCAAATCACCCCCCAAAAGTTTATCTCCATGGTGAAACGTGGAAAGTTAACCCCGAAATTGTATTTCGTTTATGAATCCAATCCTGCCTATAAAAACCCTGAGAGTGGTTTAACTTCTGAAGTATTGAAGAACGAAAAGTTAATTCCCTATACGGTGGTAGCAGATAGCCATATGACTGAAACAGCCGCATTCGCTGACATCATCCTTCCCGCTGCCACCTACTTAGAGAGCTGGGGGCTCGACTCCTCCCCAGCAATGGACTTAAACCCCTTTGTTGGACTTCAACAGCCTATCGTTTCCCTGTTTGCCAAATCCGTTCCCATCTCAGATATCTGTATAGAGCTCGCACATAGAATCGGTGGGGGTCTCCCGCGATACTTCAAGTTCAATTCTACAGAAGAATATATCAAAAAGGTTGTCTCAGGAATTAAGAAATTGGAACAAGGCGGAGGTCTCAAATACTTAAAAGAGAACGGAGTTTGGTTCGATAGTAATGTGAAGCCGAAATACAGATCGTATGAATTGAAAAGGTTTAACACGCCCTCAGGGAAGATTGAAATCTATTCAGAGAAATTGAAAAGAAGGGGATTCCAACCTCTTCCCACTTATGAACCGATTCCAGGCCATGGAGACCTTAAAGGGAAGTTTGTCCTCGTGACGTATGAACCCAATGTAATGGGATCGAGGACAGGAAATTTTAAATGGCTGGCCGAGATTAAACATTGCAACCCAGTTTGGATCAATAAGGATGTTGCCAAACAACTTCATATTGGAGAAGGAGATCGTATTAAAATTTCCACCCGAATCGGATCATTTGTGACGGATGCACGCTTAACCTTCGGTATCCACCCGAGAGTGATCGCTATCGAAAGAAATTTAGGTCATTGGGGAGTTGGAC
>JAOUFX010000846.1 GCA_029857975.1 Deltaproteobacteria bacterium
CCGGTCCTGTGTAAAGGAGAAAGATATCGAGGGATGCCATCGATGTAATGATTTTCCTTGCAAATATATCGAGGATTTTCCTATCCCCGTTGGCAAAAAAGTTATCTTCCGTTCCATCCCGGCCTGGAGAGAAATGGAAACAGAGAGATGGATGGAAGAGGAAGAAAAACGCTACCATTGTCCCCATTGTGGTTACAAATTGTTCCGGGGCGTGAAAAAGTGTCGGGGCTGTCAGCAGTTAGTGGATGTTGATTAGCCAGCCCCCTTATCCGATCAAGAGGAGATCATCCCTTACCACCAACTAATACGAACGCATTAATTTGGAGATGAACCAAAGAAAATAATTATCTGCGGTTATCTGCGTAAATCTGCGTCCTATTAAATTTACGACTGAAGCATTTTTCCATTTGACACTCAATCGCCCTTCTCCCTATACTGGCTCCCAAAGAAGACTCTGAACCTTCATCCCTGCCGGGTGAGAAGGAAAACGGGGAAAAGTTTATCCACCAAGGAGGAGACATGAACGAAATCAAGGTAAATGATATCAAGAAAGTTGTAGTAATTGGGGCAGGACTTATGGGGGCGCAAATCGCTGAACTGATGGGCCGGCTTGGCCAGTATCGGGTAACTCTCGTGGATGTGAAGGATGAGTTGGTCAGTAAAGGTCTGGCGGGCATCGAACAGAGGATAGAGAAATTCTTTGTAGCCAAGGGGAAAATGACCCCGGATCAGAAAAAAGAACTCATGGGTCGTATGGACGGGACCACGGATATCGCCCAGGCAGCGGCAGGGGGGGATTTCGCCGTAGAGGCAGCGACAGAAAATATTAGCGCCAAGAAGGACCTCTTCCGGAAACTGGATCAGAGTGCTCCACCCCACGCCATTCTGGCCTCCAATACCTCTTATTTGAGCATTACCGAAATTGCCTCGGCAACCAATCGCCCGGAGAAGGTGGTGGGAATGCACTTTTTCAACCCCGTGGCTATGATGAAACTGGTGGAGGTAGTGAAAGGAGCGAAGACCTCGGAGAACACGTCGGAGGTGACTTCCTCCTTGGCCCGCGTTCTGCAAAAAGAACCGGTGGTTTGTCGGGATGCAAGCTATGGTTTTCTGGCCAATCGGGCGTATTTGGCGCTGCGCATGGAAGCGGTCCAGATGGTTTGGGAAAGGGTGGCGTCCCCCGAGGAGATAGACAAAGCCCTAAAGCTCGGTTACAACTTGCCCATGGGCCCGCTGGAACTGGCGGACATGGGAGGTTCCTGGGGCATCTATGCCACCTCGGAAGAGGACCGCATACGCGAGCTGGGGTCGGAAAAAGGTCGGCTCCATCCTCTCGTCCGGCTCATGGTCAGGGCCGGCTACACCGGAGGAGCGGGAAAGAAGGGAATATATGATTTTTTCAAAGAGGTACTTTCTAAGTGGTAAAGGAATGAGAGGGGCGCCGGGCTATGGATCAACTTCCTGGTAAAGCAAGGTTTTGAACAAGTTGCGGACCTATACACTCATCAAGGTGCTTCGAGAGGTATGATGCGGAACTGGGAAACATCCACCAGCCCTTTATCCGTGATCTTCAATTCCGGAATGACGGGCAGGGCCAGGAAGGAGAGGGTCTGGAAGGGGTTTACTGGAACGGTGCCCATTTTTTTAGAGGCCTGAAGCAATTTTTCCATTTGGGCAGCTACCCTTTCGGCTGTTTCCAGGGAGATGAGCCCGGCAATGGGCAAGGGGAGGGAAGCTTGCACTTCTCCCTGGTCCACTACCACCAACCCCCCTTGCATTTTCTGGATTTCCTCGACGGCCTTCCTCATATCCTCATCGCTCACTCCGACGACTACAATGTTGTGGGAATCGTGGGCGACCGAAGTCGCTAAAGCGCCCCGTTTCAAGCCTAAACCTTTCACTAGACCGATGCCGATATTCCCCGAAGCTTTATGGCGTTCGATCACAGCGATCTTCAGAATATCCAATTCAGGGTCGGAGATAACTTTTTCGTGGTTATTTGTTTTGACTGGCAAAATCAGCTTTTCGGTCAGGATTTGGTCGAGAACAATACCAATGACCCAAGCCTTCTCGGCCTTCAATTCCAAGGAGAAAGATGATTCATCCAGAGGTTTAATTTTAACTGACTGCAAAACTTTCGGGTTAAAACCGAAAGAAAAAAGAGGGTAGGCTTTCCCTTCCCGGGCGACAACCTTGCCGCCTTTTAAAGTCAGCTTTGCCTGGAATTGGTTCAGGTCCGTGACTGCAACCAGATCGGCCCGCCGCCCAGGAACGATGGCTCCGCGATCCCGCAAGCCAAACCGATCAGACGGATTACAGGTAGCCATTTGAAG
>JAOUFX010000845.1 GCA_029857975.1 Deltaproteobacteria bacterium
AGGGGACATTTTGACTCTGCAGTTAAAGGGGACATTTCTACTTTGCTAACACACAAGCTGGCTTTTTAGTTGACAGACCACGGGCCATTATTATAGATTTCACAACAAGATGATCCCATGAAAAGGTGTAAGCGGTTTCTTTATTTCGAGCCCACGACTCAACCTGAAGGGCATCGATGGCTTTACCCGCAGCGAATGAAAAGCCTGAAATAAGCCTTCCTATCGGCTCCCTGGCATCCATATCCGCAGTGGAGGATTTTTCAGAAGTAGGAACTCATCCGCAGGATGGAAATAGAGGAGGAAAGGATGCAAGAGACAGGTCTCGGTTTATTGGGGGTAGATTGGAAAGAACGCATCGACTTTGCCAAGATGCGAACCGAGCGGGTGGAGAAGGCTAAGCAAGCTCTGAAAGCGGCCGAGGTGGACGCGGATGAACACAGATTATTAGGATATTAAATGCAAAAAAATAAATATCTGTGAATATCTGTGGAAATCTGCGTCCTGTAAATTTAAAAGGAGGGGAAGCATTATGAAGGTCATTACCATTGAAGATCTTCCAGGGGTAGTACCGGAAGCGCACTATGACCTGCTCAGCTACCGGATTGTGGACGAAAAAATCGGGGCTAAAAGCATGGGAGCTTCCTTAGGGCGCATGGAACCAAGTGGAAGGACCGGCCCTCATGCCCACGAGAAGGCAGAACAGTTCTTTATAATATTGAAAGGGGAAATGCTGATGAAAACCGACCGGGGAGAAGCCCGGTTGAAACAGGGTCAGGCGGCCTTCATTTACCCCGGAGAGGTTCACGAAAATTACAACGTGGCCGATGGGACGACGGAATATCTTGTGGTCACGAGCAAACTTTCCACCTAAGAAAAAAGAATCCCGTAGGGGAGCAAAAAAATGGACGAGGCCCATACATTCCCAATCAGGATTGGAGCTGGAAGCGCATCTAACCCTTACTACTCCCGTCTGACTTTGGCCGCGATGGCCTCCGCCATCTCGGTGGAGGATGAATTTCCTCCCAAATCATAAGTGCTCACCTTTCCTTCGATGAGGATATCCGTTATCGCCTTCTCGATCCGGCGGGCCATGGCGGTCTCCCCGAGGTAATCCAGCATCATCATCGCCGCCCGGATGGCGGCGATCGGGTTAACCACATTTTTTTCCGCGTATTTGGGAGCTGTTCCGTGAATCGGTTCAAAGACGGCGAAGGCGTCGCCGATATTGCCGCTGTAGGCAAACCCCATACCGCCGCTGATCCCGGCGCCCACATCGCTCAAAATATCTCCGTTGGCGTTTTCGGCCAAGATGATGCTGAACCTTTGCGGTTTCATGACGATCTGCATAGCGCAGGCATCGATGGTCATATCTTCAGCCTCCACATCGGGGTATGCCCGGGCCATTTCGTAAAACAACTTCCTCATCGGTTCATCGGTATAGGTAAGAACGTGAGCTTTATGAGTGAAGGTTATTTTTGGGCGTTTTACCTTCCGGGCCAGCTCGAAACAAAACCGCAGGATTCGTTCCATCCCCTTGCTGGTGAATACCCGTAAATTCACGTGGTAATCCCCGTCAATGTAGCCCGCTCCCCGGTATAGGCCTTCCGTGTTTTCCCTGACAATGATGAAGTCCGCATGGGGCTGGATGGCTCTGGATCCGGGGAGTGATTTGATCGGCCGGACGTTGGCGTATAAATTAAACCCCAACCGGAATCCTGAAAGCACGGTCACCGTATGCGGATTCCCTGCCGCTCCAAATAAGGCCGCCTCGGTCGCTTTCAGGCCCTCAAGAGTTTGGGGAGGAAAGGGATGGCCGTATTTGGCCACGGCAGCTTCTCCGGTCTCCATTTTCCTAAATTCAAGGGCAAATTTTTCGGCTGCGTCATTCACCGCATCCAGAACGATCATGGCTGCCCGAACGACGTCCCTGCCGATTCCGTCGCCGGGAATGATTCCAACCCTATATCGCTTTTTCATGCCTGACCCCATCGCTTGGTTAAACTTCAATGCAAAATGCAAAAATTAAATTGATAATTTCAAAGGGATTAAAGCTTTTCAGAGAAATTTGCATTTTTCAATTTGCAATTTTCACTTTTCAATGAAATTTAGCTTGTCTTTTCAAAACGCTAAATTGTTACAGCATTTCTTTTTTAAACCGTTTTCTTTCTTTTTATTTCACCTTATTTCAATAAGGGCACAACTCTCAATTTATTGATGGAGTTGGTGCCGTCTCCATGGAGGAAAGTCAGCCCGTCCCTGACCAGCTTCTCCATGGGGTGGTCGCGCATGATTCCGCTTCCCCCCAAGATATCCAGTCCCAGCAGGATCACTTT
>JAOUFX010000058.1 GCA_029857975.1 Deltaproteobacteria bacterium
TTACGGAATCAAGTTAGGTCGTCGAGGAGCCGGCGGAAACTTCCCGGTCCGGTGCGCGAGAAGATGGCAACTTCATGGTTTCCCAAGACAAAATCCACCTCTAATTGCGAGGCGGTTCGCCAGTAAGAAACCGGATATTTCAAACCTGAATAATTGGTATGGGCGGATAGCTCCATAAAACTATTATTCGTTTATACATGATAAACAAAATACTATTTTTAATTTATCATGTTATGAAAATTATTCTTTTTGTAGAATATGCTTCAAGGAAATCCCGCGTTTTACTTCTATCTGCCCGTAGAAATCGTCTTTTAACTGTCGACCATTGATTTCCCCCAATAGGATTTCAATGGCCTGAGTCAGTTCCACGCAACTTGCCCCCCTTATTCCCTCGACCTCCACTTGGATATTTCCATCCTTGATGGTGACAATTAATTCTTCCATGTTTTTATCCCTCCTTTTTAGTCAAGCCACCTTTTTTAGAACCAACTTTATCACTCCGGCTTTCACCCTCTCTTCCTGGACCAGGCTGAACCCTCTTTTTCTTGTTTCGTGCAGTACTTTGCGGTAGGCATATTCCTGCTGAATCATGCGAACAAATCGGCGGTTCCTTTCCTGACGCAAGATTTCCGGGGCACATATTATGGTGTAACCCTTCCCTTCTTTCTTAAATCCCAGATAAGACCCTACGTCAATTCGAACGGCAAAATCCACGGCCTCTTTTCTTCCATGAGATTCAGTGATCTTGACCTTTTCCTCCATAGCAAATCCTAATTCGGAGATCGTCTTTTTAAGCATTTCCAAATCAAGGATTTCGGTTTTGATAGTTGAAAAATGCGACATGTCGGTCACCTCCTATTAATTTTATCTTCAATCGCCTCGAAGCGATCAAAGCAAAAGCCATCAACTTGTTTCCGGGGTTTAAATTCAGCCATACCTCTCTTTCTCCCCTCCCGATGGTCTTCTCCTAAAATCAACGATAAAAACTGGATTCTGTTTATAGAGTTTTTTATTTCCTGCAAAAAAAGCCAGCGGCCGTCTTTCCTGCCCCATTTGTCCAAATTGAAATCCTCCTTTTTCAGCATATCGGCCCAGGGAATATGGGGATGGCGGCAGAAGAAATGCCCAAGAGTACCGGAAAAAAGAACGGAGGGAGGAGGATTCATTTTGAAAACTTCGCGGAGAATGGCCGGTAAAACTTTCTCTCCGAAATTATGATAGAGAAAATTCAAGGCCTGGCAGCGATTTAGATCCTCTTTATGGTGCAAACCGGGAAGATAATCAAAGAAGGTAGAGTCATTAATGGGAACCTTAGAACAATCCAACATAAACTCAATTAGGTAGATTCTAATGGCAACATTTTCTTCCTTGCGGCTTTTTTCTAAAATGAGACTTAAAAATGAAGGGAAGGAACCGAAAAATATATCGATTATTTCCCCGAGCGCAGGATTGTATTTTTTCATTTGTCTGGCCTCGAGAAAATTGAAGACAATTTCGAATTTCCTGGCGGAGGAGAGGTTTTCAAAAGAATCCTGAATAAAAGCATCCAAATCTTTTATGAATTGAAAAAGAGAAAGCAGTTTGTTGGAATATTGAATCAGGATTCGGTTGAGTTGCTTTTTCTTCTCCTCCCCAAGCCTGACTTCCTCACGGATAAAATTCCCAATATCCAACCGGTTCAAGCAGGTTCTCCCACCCTCGGCGTAAAAGGAAGGACATTCCCGGCATTGGCAGTCAAATTCCGGCCATGGGTTACAGGCCGGGCGACGGCATGCCCCCAGATCCTCAGGTTTTCTATTTTCTCTTTCATAGAAGCTGCGAGAGGGATGATCGCTCGCAAAGACCTCTTGATGTCAAAAAGATGGATGGCGGATTTCCGGAAAAGCGCGTCATAGGCGGCGGCGATGATAGCCTGCTCGATCTCTGCGCCGGAGTATCCCTCCGAAAAAGAGACCAAGTCATCATCAGCTTCCAAAGGGCATCTGTACTTCTGCAATAAGGCCTTGAATATGGATTGCCGCTCTTTCGTAGAGGGGAGATCGATGAAAAAGATTTCATCCCACCTACCCTTGCGGAGCATTTCCGGGAGTAAGGAGCTTAGATCATTGGATGTGGCGGCAACAAAGACAGGATAGCTTCTTTCCTGCAGGAAATGTAAGAAAGCCCCTAAAATCCTCTTAGACACACCTCCGTCGGTTTGCGAATCAGTCGGGGAAAACCCCTTTTCAATCTCATCGATCCAGAGAATACAGGGGGATACGGAGCGAGCCACTCGAAGAGAATCGTGTAAGTTCTTTTCGCTTGCTCCCAAGGATGAGGAATAAATCTTTGAGGGATCAAGGTGGAGCAAGGGAAGCCCCCAGGAGCCGGCAATGGCTTTGCAGACCAAAGACTTTCCGCACCCTGGAACCCCTGTTAACAATATGCCTTTGGGCGGGGGTAAATTCCATTGTTGAAGGGCTTCGGCGTCAAAGAAAGCTGATTTCCGCTGTTCCAACCATTGCTTAAAGGTTTCCATGCCCCCAACTTGGTCCAGGCTTTCTTTGGGAAAATGAATTTCCAGACAATCATTCGCCCTTTTTTGGAGCAGCTCCTCCCGGAGACTCTCAATGGTTTCAAGTTCTATTCCACCCTTGCGGACCAGCGACCTGGCAATAAGATTCTCGATCTCGTGCCTCTCCAAGCCGAGAAAGGCTTTTTCGATCCTTTCTTTATTTTTTTCGGCAAGGGAGCAGTCAAGCAAGGCTTTGATTTCTTGACGGTTGGGTAAAGGGAAATCGATCGCGGGAACATCCGAGAGTTCCGGGGGAAGAGTAAAGTCAGAACTGCCGGTGATGATGACCGTATCCATAAACTTATTGAATTCGATGAAATCCCGGAGCTTGCTGAGAATGAGGGCTTCCGGTTGGCGCAGTAAAAGATGAAAGAGGGGAAGAGCCCATACCGTTTGCTTTTCTAAAGTAGATTTCTTGGCATGATTTAAGATCATATCCAAGACGCCAATAGGATCCGTATTGGTCTTCTCGCGTCCGGCTGTGAGGAGACCGCTCGCCAGGTTGAATATCTGAAGGTCTGCTCCCACCTCAGAAGAAACGATTCTTATTTCTTCCAGAGAGCGTTTGACCTCAATGGTCCCTAAATAGATCAGGGGGGTTCGGGCACGGATAAGCTCTGTCAGTTGCGCCCTGAATTGAATAATCCCGCCGGTTTCTTCCTTAAAAAGGGGTTCCATGTGAATGATCCTTCTTGGGATTTCAGCCGCAATAGGGGGTGAAATCAAAATCGAGTTCCCCCATTTCTTCCGCGATGTCTCGAATTAATAGAACGGCTGGGTAGAGCATCAGGCTCCCATCTTCACGGACGTAAATTTCTAATATTTCATCGCCCATCGCTTTCCTTTCGTTAACTGTTATGCAACGTTAAACATAAAAGACCCAAAATACCCTTCTGCAAGGCATCCAGCCTAACTTTTAAGCATTGTTGCTTTTTAGCTTTCTTTCTCGGGAATTTTTGAAGAAAGATTTTTGTGCTTGGAAACTCGAAGAAAGAGATAGTCCGGTTTCATTTACCAGCAAGCCGAGACCCTCAAGTCGGTAGGCCATGGCTTCTTTAGAAACATTTAGAAATCGCCCGGCATCAATAATGTATTTGGCAATTTGATGCGCCGTATCCAGGGAGGGATCGAGCGCTAAGGGGTTATTTCTTCCAAAGCAGCTATGGCGGTTGTAGATAACCAGCGGATCTTCCCCGAAAACTTTATGAAAAGCTCCCCGGACTGCAAGGCTGGGCATTATTAAACAGGCGCTGAAACAATCGGCCTGCCATTCTCCCCTTGTTTTGGCAGCAGATACCCGGCATACGATTGAAGGGTTATTCCCGGAGTTGGGATCGTGCGAGTAGGCTGCTTGGTCAGAAATATATTTTCGGTGAAGAAACCAGTGGCCTACCTCATGCCCGCAAGTGAAGGTCAAGCGCCCTTCTTGGCCCTCCAGGAGGGAACTATTGATCACCATTCGTTTTTTTTCGACCCAAGTGGCGCCGAGGACATCAGGGATGCCGAGTATGTCTTCGAGTTTGTCATACTCCAGGGTGAGGCCAAGATACTTTTCCACAATGGCCTCGACCGGGATGGGAGGAATAATTTCTTGACCACTGAACTTTTCCCATTGGTTAAGAAGATCATGGGCCTCATTTTCAATCTGGGTTTGGGGAAGCCAGGGAACTTTAACGGTGTCAAGGATCATTTTAATTTCCTCTTCATCTTGGGAATAGCCTCTTCGATGCTCTTCCAATCCTTATCTGTTTCTATGCCATACTCCTGGGCTCTTCTCATAAAGGACGCGACACTCTTGGGGTTTTTCTGGAAGGTTTCTAAAAACTCGGTGGGAATTTTTCCCGCATGACTAAAAAGCTCATACTTATCAATCCCGAGGGCTTCCGCCATTCTTTCGATAATGGCTTCAGAGGGAGGTGGTTCCTTTTCATTTTCGATACGGCTGAGGTAGGCAGGGGACAATCCCACCTTGCGGGCGAATTCCCGCAGGCTGTTGTATTCTTTCTGATTGATTCTAAGCTCGCGGATGAGCTGGCCGAAGATTTTTTCTTTCATGGTTGTTTAGCGTAATGCAACAGAAAACACTTGTCAAGAAAAAAATGAAGAGCTCTGAAAAATTCGGGGAGACAAGTCCGGAACTACACAAGTCCGGAACTCCACTTGACATTTATAGATTGTGGAATAAGATAGGACTATCATTACAACTATCTCCGCCCAGGCGGGTTAACAGAGTCTCTTCTTCAAGGGTGGGAGTTTTTGAAAAAGGGGAGGGAGGATTATGAGGGAGATTCTCAAAAGTAGTCTTGGCCTTCTCGATGCGATCCCAGCAGCTTTCCTGCTTACCGATGTGCATTCCCAAATTCTATACGCCAACCAAAAAGCGGAATCCTTTTTTGGATATGTCCCCGACGAAATGGAAGAGCAGCGAATCAGGGTTCTTTTTCTGGAAGAAGACTGGATCTATTTTCTCCCCAATATCATCTTCCTTACGCGCTACAAAGGCGGTTTTGACGGAGAGGTTCTGTTAAAGCAGAAGGACGGGAAGAGAATCTTTGTTCACCTGTTTACTTCCGCCTTCAAAGAAAAGGGAGAACTCTTTTTGTTTTTTGCCTTTCAGGAGATCCAGCGGCTGAAAAACCTGGAACGGGAGAGGTTGGAAGCAGCACGTTGGGCGGGTTTGGGCCGAATGCTGGAAGAGATTGCCCACCAGTTTCGCAACCCCATTGCCTCGATTGGGGGATATTCCAAACGGCTTTTGAAGGAGGTTCCCTTTTCTCCCCAGAGCCGATCTTATGCCAGCCAGATTCTGCAAGAGACCGGAAGATTAGAAACGATTTTGCAGAGAGTAGAGGAATATGTACAGATTCCCCGGCCGGTCTCGCAGAGGGAAAATATCCAGGAGGTAGTTGGGGCCGTTCTGCAGAAATTTTCCAAAGAAGCAACGGAAAAAGGGATTACTTTAACTTGCCAAACCGCAGGATTGACCGGAGATGGGCAACTTTTCACCGACCGGGGTTTGATGACCCAAGCCCTTTCCCATATTTTACAAAATAGCCTGGAAGCGATCACGTTTAATCCGAAAAGGAAGGGAGAAGAAGTGGTGGAAATAGCTCTTGCGGACAACGGCGAGAGTGTGGAAGTTTCGGTTTCTGACCGGGGGCCGGGAATTTCCCAGAAAAACCTGGGCCTGATCTTCGACCCCTTTTTTTCTACCCGACCGGAGCGAGTGGGGTTAGGATTGACCTTTGTTCGGAGAGCGGTGGAGGAACAAGGAGGAAAGATCCAGGTGGAAAGCCGGTTGGGGAGAGGGACGAAGATGATCCTCCTTTTTCCGAAAGATCGCCGGCGAAAAATTCGACGCCAATGGCTTTCTCCGGAAGTCATGGGCAGAGAAAATTACTGAAGTATGCACCCCTACGTGTTTTCCTTCCGGGCTTGATAGTGAGTCTCGGCCTCTGAGCGGCGGAGGTAAACGGGCGTGAAGGAGAAAAGATTTAAGGTGTGGCCATTTTTGAATTGGGGGAGGCTGAGGCGAGCGACATGAACGGCCCGGGGCAGGGAAAACTCTGGAGGAGCAAAGAAGACCCGGGGGCCAAGCTTTTTCCGGAAGGTTTCTCCGTACACTTCTATGCCGTTTCCCAAAAAGATTACTTTCTCTTGGATGCGGGAGCAAAGGTCTTCTGGAGCGATGACCCAATCTGCACTGATTTTCTCCAATCGACCCCCTCCATCCCCGCGAAATAAAGCCGCGTACACCTCTTTCTTCCGGGCATCCAGAACCGGACAGACCAGTGAAGGGGCGTAACAAAGGTTCTGGGCGAGAGCGTCCAGAGTGGGTACGCCAACAACCGGCACTTGCAGAGCGTAAGCCAGGCCTTTGACGGTGGAAACTCCGATACGCAAACCGGTGAAGGAACCGGGCCCCAGCGCCAAAGCAATTCCTCCAATATCACCAACGGACAAAGAGGCTTCGCGCAGCAGGTTGGCTATGGCCGGCATCAACTTTTCGGAGTGCGTACCTGGAAGGTTCAAAGTATGCTCGCCCAGAACCTTTTCTTCCGCCCCTAATTTTTTTTCGTCCAGCGGAGCTTCCACCAAGGCAACGCTGCCGGTCGGGGTTGAAGTTTCCACGGCCAGGATAAGCATCTCTTACTGGGTTCCTACGATACGGCTTAGGTCGTTGTAAAAAACGAGGAGCATGATCAGGATGATGAGGAAGATCCCGACCTGCTGGGCCCGCTCGCGTAGTTTCAAACTAACCGGTTTGCCAATGATGCCTTCGATGAGAAAAATGAGCAGGTGCCATCCATCCAGGACGGGGATCGGTAAAACATTGAGGATGACCAGGTTAATACTGATCACGGCCATGAAGATTATCAAGCTGAGGGTACCGGCTTTGGCCTGCTGGCCGGCCAGTTGAGCGATGAGGAGTGGGCCGCCGATGGTCTTGGCCGAGATTTTTCCCTCGATGATTTTGATGATGCTGATTACGGTCAACTCGGTGATCCGCCAGGATTGGATGAGGGCTTTATAGGTAGCCGTGAAAGGGTCGAAACGCTCCGTAAAAAAACTTCCGGAAGGGGAAATTCCGATCAGGCCAACCTGTATTTCATCTCCGAAGATGTTTTTCTGGGTCGAAACCTGCGGGGTGACCGATAGGGGAAAGATTTTTTTATCCCTTTCCACCTTCAGGAGTAGCGGGCGATCGCTGCTTTCATGGATAATCTGGGCCAGGTCTTCCCAGCGTTTGACCGGCGAACCATTGGCTTCCAGGATGCGGTCGCCTTTCAAGATGCCAGCTTTAAAAGCTGGATAATCCGGTTTTACTTCCCCCACCTCCGGAAGCAGAGCAGGCATTCCCACCATGAAGGCGATGGCGAAAGCAACGACAGCGAAAAGAAAGTTAAAAAAAGGACCGGCGAAGACAATCCCCATCCGTTTGCTCACGGGCTGGGTCGAGAACGATTTGGCCAACAACTCAGGCGGGATTTTTTCCCCAGGCTCTTCCCCGACCATCTTCACATAGCCCCCCAGGGGCACCAAGGATATCTGGTATTGCGTCTCGCCGATTTTTTTCCCCAACAGCTTGGGACCAAACCCCAGGGAAAAGGTGATGACTCCGACCTTCAACTTTTTGGCCATGAGGAAATGGCCCAGTTCATGGACGAAAATTAAAACTCCTAAAACGATAATGGTGGCGATGATCGTTGTGATCACATTTTACCTCGATCGATCAATTGCTGGGCCTCTTGTTTGGCCCAGGCATGGGCATAGAGGATATTCTCCATGCTGCGCTGTTTACTCGGACGGTGGTGGTCCATGGTTTTGCAGATCAAAGGGGAGATTTGGAGGAACCCCAAACGACCCTGTAAAAAGGCCTCCACGGCCACCTCATTGGCGGCGTTCAGAACCGCCGGCATGGTTCCTCCTTCTTGGAGAGCCCGATACGCCAGTCCCAAGGCCGGAAATCGCTTTTGATCTACAGGCCTGAAGGTTAACTTGCCGATTCCGAAAAGATTCAGAGAAGGAAGCTGCAAATCCAACCTTGCGGGATAGCCGAGGGCATAAGCAATGGGCCCGCGCATATCCGGCATGGACATCTGGGCGACCACCGACCCGTCGATATATTCTACCATAGAATGGATGATCGATTGCGGGTGAATGATAACCTCAATCTGTTGGGCGGGAACACCGAAAAGCCAGTGGGCTTCGATGACTTCCAGTCCTTTGTTCATCAACGAAGCGCTGTCGATTGTAACCTTCTTGCCCATGCGCCATTGGGGGTGCTTCAAAGCCTGTTGCGGGGTTACCTTGGCCAGTTTTTCCAGGGGAGTGAGCAAAAAAGGGCCACCGGAGGCGGTGAGGATGAGCCTCTTAATGTCTTCATGGCGGTGCCCGGCCATGGCCTGGAAAATGGCGCTGTGCTCGCTGTCAACCGGAAGAAGGTGTACGCCTTTTTCTTGGATTTCCCGCAGCAGAATTTCCCCCGCCATGACCAGAGGTTCTTTATTCGCGATGGCCAGATTTTTTTGAGCTCTCACGGCGGCTAAAGTAGGTAAAAGACCGACACTGCCGGCAAGGGCGGAGAGAACCATCTCCGCCTCCGGGTGGGTGGCGACGGCTACCAGCCCTTCCATACCCGAAAGAATGCGAGTTGTTTTCCCCGCCAAAGAGTCTTGGAGGCGCCTGGCGGATTCTGGGTCCATCAAAGCAACCAGTTCCGGGCGAAAGTACAAGATTTGCTCTTCCATTTTTTTCAGATTGGCGCCCCCGGCTAGGGCCACAACCTGGAATTTATCCGGATGCTGGGCGACGATATCGAGGGCGTTGACACCGATGGAACCGGTGGAACCGAGAATGGAAAGCTTCTTCATAGCTTTTGTAATTTGGTTCGGAGTAATTGAGTTCGGAGATAAGAGTCCGAAGTTCGGATCTCTGAGTAAAAACTTTAATCCTACGAACTCTGAACTTCGGACTCCGAACTTTTATTATCGCAGAGCCGCCAGGGCATAATAATAAACCAAGGGGCCGGCGAAAAGAACGCTGTCAACGCGGTCCAGAAGACCCCCATGGCCCGGGATAAGAGTCCCGGAATCCTTGACCTGGGCGCTCCGTTTCAGCAACGATTCAAAAAGGTCTCCCAATTGACCCATAATCCCCACCCCTGCGGCCAAAGCCAATGCATGAAGAACCGGGAGCTGGGGAAAGAAAAATAACTTGAAAAACAATCCGCCGGCAATGGATCCGCCGACTACTCCCACACCACCCTCAACCGTTTTCCCCGGGCTGACCTCGGGCGCCAGTTTTTTCCGCCCCCAGGCTCGTCCCACATAAAAGGCGGCCGTATCACCGCAATAAACTACGACCAGGGTGAAGAGGATCCATAACCGACCCTCCTCCAGTTTATGCATCAGGATGAAATGCGCCAGGAAAAAGGGTACATAAAAAAGGCCAAGAAGATGCCTGCTTAGGCGATCGATCCGGAGAGAAAAATCTGTTTGCTCCCCGAGGGCCAGGATGAACAGCAAAATAAGGATCATGGCCATTCCCGCCAGGAAACATCTGGAATCTTTCGCGTAAAGGGAAATCGGGAGGAG
>JAOUFX010000847.1 GCA_029857975.1 Deltaproteobacteria bacterium
GTGCTATGGCGAACCTAAATGGGCACGAAGCTGGAAACGGCGGATACAGTCAAGGGGATACCTAAGGTAACTCGCCATTCCTTGACCCTACTAGTGAAAGGGTGGGTGAGTTTCTGATCAGAAATTTAATTGGTTTACAGGATTGAAACAAATATGATAAAATATTTTTAGAAGGTCAGAAATGCCCCAGGATCTGTTGGCCCGCATCATCGTGGATCCAAAAATCTGTGGCGGAGAACCCTGCATCAAGGGAACGCGTATCTACATTTTCATCATTCTCGATGCACTCGCTGAGGGACTGACGCCCGAGGAGATCATCGATCACTACCCATCTTTGCAAATTGAGGACATCCGAGCGGCCGTGGCTTACGCAGCAGAACTTGCACGCGAAAATGTCTGGAAAATCACCGCCTAATGAAGATCAAGCTCGATGAAAATCTCTCCCGCCATTTAAAAATTGTTGTCAACCAGAAAGGCCATGAGGCCATAACAGTTGAAGATGAGGGTTTGTTAGGAAAGACCGATGTCGAAACCGTCAAGATCTGGGGTCAGACTTGTTTATTGACTTAAGAGAAAAATGCAAGCTCAGGTCTTTAATCTTGGCGGAATTTGGTGGAAAAGGTGACCGCTGGGTGAACATAGCGAATAGCAAAAAGCAAGGAGCAAGTAGAAGAAAGCAGTACGCAGTAAGCAGAAACCGAGAACCAGCAAGCAACAAGCTGATAGCTAATGGCTAATGGCAGAGGATAGAAGGCAACAGGCAGAATATTACCGTTGCATGGCACCAAACTGGGGACGACACCTAATCTATTGGGCTCTTTGGAGGAATTGCGGACATCCATGGTTTTCACCAAGGGACCCCTTTTTGTTTTAACAGCCTAGATGAGAATCAGGCATGTAATAATAGGTAGAATTATCTTATCGTAATATTATTTTTCTGTCTATTATCTGTTATATGTTTGTATGAGGTAAAAATAAGATGACGGTAGAAAAGCGTTACAAGGAAAGATATGAAGCACGCGATACTCCTTGGGATATTGGCAAACCTGACTTCAACCTTATTCAGACTATAACCACGGTGCCCATAGAACCCTGTAAAGCATTGGATATTGGATGCGGAACTGGCGATAACGCCTTATGGCTTTCCCAGCAAAACTTCCATGTGTTAGGAATTGATACTTCAGAGATTGCAATAGAGAAGGCTAAAGAGAAAGCTTTAAAAGCCAATGTCAAATGTACCTTTATTGTGATTGACTTCCTCACAAGCCACATTGAAGGGGCGCCATTTGACTTTGCGTTTGATAGAGGCTGTTTTCATTCATTAAATTCGGATAAAGAACGGAAAAGCTTTGCTGAAAATGTAGATGGCCATTTAGAAGAAGATGGCCTGTGGCTGAGTCTTGTTGGCAACGCTGATGAACAACGTCATGCCCTAGGTCCGCCACAGCGGACTGCTAGAGATATTGTTAACTCTGTGGAGCCCTACTTCGAAATCCTTTCGCTCGTTTCAAGCTATTTCGGATCTAACCGCCCAAACCCGCCTAGAGCCTGGGTTTGCCTAATGCGGAAAAGGCGTTTTGCATAAATGCTTGGCAAATCAATAATAATTTATCATATAACCAGTCGCTGCACCTGCCCGCTATTCCGCTGCGCTCCATAGCGGCAGGCGAGCTTGGTGTTAGACTCATGACCAAGAAAGGAGGAACGCGAAAATGACGGCACTCACCATTACAAGGAAGGTGGATTTGCCAGTTGAAAAAGTGTGGGAGATAGCCGGTGATTTCAAGAAATCTCCTGGTCCCGGGATTATGGTCGAGGTTGAAAATCATGGTGATCCAGCCTCACACAGTGTTGGTTCAATACGAACTATTACTATAGGGAAAGTTAAGGCTCGTGAACGCCTCGAGTCCATAAATGCTCCTAAGTCATTTACCTATAGAATTTTATCAGGCGCCCCAATGAAAGATCACCATGCAAAAGCCGAATTTATCCCGCAAGGTGCATCGACAGAAATTCGGTGGACCGTCGAATTCACCCCGAAAATTCCTGGAATCGGTTGGTTTGTTGCATTAGTGACTAAAAAAGCCATTAACCGTTATATTGATGAAATTGAAAAGACATCCCGATAACAAGGGATCGAAACCGACACTTAACACTACGACAAAAGAGCCTAACCTGGCGCTGAAGAGGGACGCGGCAAAAAGCCGCCGCGCCCCTTAGCTTTCGCGTTGAGTCTGTAGAAAAAGTTCTGGAAGCGTGATAATATCGCCATATCAGCAACAGAAAAAAGAGTGGAGACCGGTTAGTAAGAAAAGGAGAGATATGGCGAGAT
>JAOUFX010000848.1 GCA_029857975.1 Deltaproteobacteria bacterium
CGAAAAATACGAGATCAAAAACTGGGAAATCAAAAGACCAGACAGTTTGAAGGATTTTATCGCCCGCATCAACAAAATTCGGCGAGAGAATCCAGCCTTGCAGAGTAACTGGCACTTGAGCTTTCACCCCATAGACAACGATCAGCTCATTTGTTACAGCAAGCAGACCGAAGACCTATCCGACCTTGTGCTGGTGGTTGTAAACTTGGACCCCCATCACGTCCACGCAGGGTGGGTAGAGATTCCCCTGGCCACCCTGGGATTAGACCCGCGACAACCTTATCAGATGCACGATCTTTTAAGCGGGGCCCGTTACCTCTGGACCGGATCAAGGAATTATGTGGAGGTGGATCCACGCCTTGCTCCGGCCCATATTTTCCGCCTGCGGCGCCGGATACGCACGGAGCGGGATTTCGATTACTTTATGTAAAACTAAAAAGGCGATGCACCACAGAGGGCACAGAGGAAAATTAAAATACGGCAGAGAAATAAAATTATTCTCTGAGATCTCTGTGGTGTAAAAAAATCGCTCAATGTAGGGTAGAGGAATTGGTGATGGCAACAAAAAAAAGAGAGCTTGTGGGGTTAGAAGATGATCCCCTTTGGTATAAAGACGCTATTATTTATGAAGTTCACGTAAAAACTTTCTCCGATAGCGATGGCGATGGGGTGGGAGATTTTAAGGGACTTACGGGCAAGCTTGATTACTTGCAGGATTTAGGGATTACAGCCATCTGGCTACTCCCCTTCTGCCAATCCCCCCTGAAGGACGATGGGTACGATATCTCCAGTTTTACCGAACTTCATCCTCCTTATGGGACGAGGAAAGATTTTAAGAATTTTCTGAGGGAAGCCCACCGGCGGGGCCTGCGGGTGATTACCGAGTTGGTCCTCAATCATACCTCGGATCAGCATCCCTGGTTCCAGCGGGCCCGGCGGGCCAAGCCCGGAAGCCACTGGCGTGACTTTTACGTTTGGAGCGAAACCCCGGACCGTTACCCAGAAGCCCGCATCATCTTCAAAGACTTCGAATCCTCAAACTGGGCTTGGGACCCGGTGGCCAAAGCTTATTACTGGCATCGTTTCTATTCCCACCAACCGGATTTGAACTATGACAATCCGCACGTGCAAAAAGCCATTTTTCGGGCCATCGATTTTTGGTTTGGCCTAGGGGTCGATGGGCTGCGGCTGGATGCCGTTCCCTACTTATACGAACGGGAAGGGACGAATTGCGAGAATTTACCGGAAACCTACGCCTTTCTGAAGAAATTGCGAGCCCATGTGGACAGCCGTTTCAAGAACCGAATGTTGCTGGCCGAAGCGAACCAGTGGCCCGAAGATGCTGCGGCCTATTTTGGGGAAGGAGATGCGTGCCACATGGCTTTTCATTTTCCCTTGATGCCCCGGATGTTCATGGCCCTGCATATGGAAGATCGCTTCCCCATCCTGGACATCCTGGACCAGACCCCCCCCATCCCCGAAACCAGCCAATGGGCGCTATTTTTGCGGAATCATGATGAGTTGACCCTGGAAATGGTTACGGATGAAGAACGCGACTATATGTACCGCGTATATGCTCAGAATCCCCAGATGCGTATCAATCTGGGAATCCGCCGGCGTCTGTCTCCTCTATTGGGCAACCATCGCCGGAGGATTGAACTCATGAATGGCCTGCTTTTTTCCATGCCGGGGACTCCCAACATCTATTATGGCGATGAAATCGGCATGGGCGATAATGTCTTCCTGGGTGACCGCAACGGCGTGCGCACCCCCATGCAATGGAGCGCCGACCGCAACGCTGGCTTTTCCCGGGCCAACCCCCAAAGCTTGTATCTGCCGATTACCATCGATCCCGAGTACCATTATGAAACCATGAACGTTGAGGCCCAACAGAACAACCCCCATTCGCTCTTATGGTGGATGAAGCGCCTCATAGCTCTTAGAAAAAGGTACAAAGCTTTCGGTCGGGGGACCATCGAATTCCTCCAGCCGGAAAACCGTAAAGTCCTTATCTTTCTTCGCCGTTACGAAGAAGAGAGCATCCTGGTGGTGGCCAACCTTTCCCGTTTTGTTCAATATTTAGAACTCGATCTATCTGCATTTAAAGGAATCGCCCCGGTGGAGATGTTCGGGCGGACGGCATTTCCCCCTATTGGTGAGCTTCCCTATTTTCTCACCCTGGGTCCGCATTCTTTCTACTGGTTCTCCCTGGAACCAAAGCCGGCCGCTCGGATTCGAGAAGAAGCCGTCGATCGGGTTTCCCAGCTGCCCATCCTTTCGGTGGCAGGCCGATGGGAGACGGTTCTGCGGGGGCGCAATAAATC
>JAOUFX010000849.1 GCA_029857975.1 Deltaproteobacteria bacterium
TGCGGAGTGCGAGGTTTGCATGGGGTGGTATTAACCCAAATAATGCGTGAATGAGTAAAAAATCAAAAAGCCATCAATAGGTCTGATATCCACACCGGTTTTTTGAAAAAGTGGTAGGGAATGATAAACCGAACTTACATCGCTCAACAAATCTCAGGACCAGAGGCAAGGAAATCCCCTCAAACCATGGGCGCCAAAAACACCTCTCCCTTCTTTCCCATCAAACCCAGCAGTCGCCCGGTTGGTTTCTTCTCAGGTGAGGCAAACCAGGGCCGCCTCATACTCCGCCCGGTAATACCAACTCCTCTCCTGCTTCAAGACCCACCGGCCAGCCGTCTGGATCAACCGGGCCGGAATCAAAAACAACCTCTCCCGAATCGTTTGCATCATCCGTTTGACCTTATCCTGTTTCAAGACCCCCTCTTTAAAGAAATTCATCAAATTGTAACCCAGCATCAACAACTCAAAATACGCATAATTCCCGGCATACTGATGGGAAAGAACCTTGTCCAACCCAAACCCATAAATCCCCTCTTTAATAAAATTCTCACAACAAGCCCGCTGATTGTAAAACCGCCAAACCTCCTCCGGTACCCACAGACTATTGGTCACAATCACCTGGTAATCATAAAGAACTTCGGCCATCGAGAGAAGTTTCAATTGCTTCTTGGGAAAACTTCCCTTCTTCACCCGCTTCCGAATCACCGCCAGCCGCAACGTGATCTTCTTCGTCAAAACATACTCCAACTCACTGACTTCCACTCCCCGGCCAATATCCCGCCAATCTTTTATGGCCCAAATCTTCTTCTGCAACCAGGGCTGAAGGGGAACTACGACATAAAACTCGATCGCACGCTTGACCAAAAGCTCCAGAAACGCCAAATCGAAAAACCCACTGTCCGCCCGCAGCCGAATCTCTCGGATATGCCCCGGCAGTTTCTTCAAAATCCCCTTCAGAAAAGGAATCACCTGATAGGACGTATGATGCTTCCCACTCCGCAACAACCCCGCCAGGTAATCCCGCGTCTCCCCAATAAAACACAGAAGCGGATGATAACTCCTCCGACCTTTCTTCTTCGGGTTATAACCCCGCCCTGCCCGCTGCTGCTTCCCATACGCCGTAACCACATGGGAATCCAGATCCAAGGTGAGACGGGTCCAGGTTCGAAACCCATCCCGAAAATGCATCAAAAAGTCCCCATTCAAGGCAGCCATCTGCTGCGACACAACCACCTTGAGGCCCGACAAGAAGCGACTAAACGTCGATTGCACCGGAAAGGAACTCAACCCGGCAACCTTTTGAAAGACCCGATCGGTGGAAAGAACTTCCATCTGCCCTGGCCGCGGATATCCCAGAAACATCCCGTACAACAGGCTCACCAACAGGGCGCTGACGCTGTATTTAGACTCCCGGCGCCCTTCCACGGTGACTCTTTGCTCGATCTTCTCCGCAATCCGATGACGCTTCAAAAATCTCCGAATCAATCCCGCTCCCCCGAAGCGGGTCACATTCTTTCCGGTAAATTCCTCATGAACTGTTTCCACTTTCTGATTGCTAACTGGGCCTTTTTGCGATACACTTTTTTTCACTTTTTAAGTGCCTCCCCTATAGCGTTTAAGGATCTTGAATCACCCTTATTTTACTATAGCCGGAGGCACTTGCCTTTTAAAAATTACCCTGCTCGCGCATTATCTGGGTTTATTTTATCCATATCATTTAAAATTAGAATAGAAGTTGCCGTTGCGATGGGCTTTGTGATGGAGGCTATATCATAGATTCCATTTAAGCTTGCAGGAATTTCCTCCCCTTTATTCTTCTTTCTTCCTTTGATGTGTATTCCGTATGCTTTTTGAAAAAGAATCTTATTCTCTTCTCCAATGTTGATTACACATTCATAAACAATTTTTTTGCCAATTGCATTTTTGATTCTTTTTTCATATAGCGCGTAATCACCTTCGAGAGGGATAGCCGATTGTTCTTTTGAAGTGGACATGGCACAAGAATTTATTAAGCTCAATGTTCCACTAAACGCCAAAATAGCCATTGTGGCATTTTCCAAAATATCTCTTCGCGTAAAATTATTTGGATTATTCACGTTCGTTCCCTCCTTCACTTATTTCCAAAATATATTACCCCACCCCCTCCAGCCAAAAAACAAAAGCCAGGGTGATAAGTGCTGGCCTTTTTGCTGGAGGCGGATCAATCGTATTCAATTATTCAATTCAGGGTCCCTTTTAAACTTCCTTCCGATTTCCAGGCTTCCGTTCCGGTCTAAACCAACCTCAATACCCCCCTGCCTCAAGCCCTTGGAAGGGGTTTT
>JAOUFX010000850.1 GCA_029857975.1 Deltaproteobacteria bacterium
TCATATTTCAGAACGATTTTTTCGGCTATTGAATGTTCTGGATCAAAGTGAACCATATAAGCAGGGGAATAGGTCGACTCCCCAAATCCGGTGCCGGCCTTTTCATTCTTCTTTTGTTCAAGCCTGTCAGTAGAGCGACCCTCACTGGGAGCACAAGGTGCAGCTCCTGCAGGTGCCTCCTTCATCCGGGATGCCCCTCCTGAATAAGGAACTACTTCGGGAATCTTTTCCCTGTACACAGCGAGAGCAATGGTCCCCATGGCCGAGGCATCAGCAAATACCTTTTCCGCATAGGAATCGGACTGTTCGGTGAAGTAGAACCTGTTTGTCCTATCCATGCCTGTCCGCCAACCTTCGAACGTATTTGTCTCATAAGGCCCAATGATGTACATCCGTTCAGTCCGTTTGAGGTCTGATTTCTTACCATCGATGATGTTTCTCCCATCTACGGCGATCGCGACGGCAATGCGCCTTTCCGATTTGTTTGTGACTTGAATGGAATACCTCTGTCCCCTTACTGCCTCCATATAAAAAAACTTTCCCTCCTGGTGGCGCCGCGGATAAGTCCTGTACTTTGGAAACTCTTCTCTGGAATCTGAAAGAATCCGGACATCCACCACATCTCCTCTCCCCTCATGAGCCCATGCCAATGCCGGAATAACCAAGCTGATTAACAGTACCGTTAAGAAAGCAATCCGTGCCATAACGTACCTCCTCTTTTCAATTTCTTTTGGTTTAATAGACAACCGAAATATAAAAAAGTTCCTTGTTTTAAGAAAAAGTTCTGGAGTTAGACATGAGAATGGACTTTGGTAAGTAAGGGATTTATAAGTGAAGAAAAAATAGGAGACGTCGGTTTAAATTCAACCTAAGCAATCTTTTCTAAATTAGAGAAGTATTGCATTCAGCGATCATAGCCCAATCCAATTCAATTCTTTCGCCACGCAGGTTGGATTATCTATGCTTGTCCAACATGGCAGCGTTAAAGGGTCTTTTTCTTTTTGGCAACCCGGTCTAAAAATTTATTGATCGAGACCATGAGTTGTTCGTTTTCTCCTTCGGCGATTTTCTCAAATTCATCACGAGCGATGACATCAAACACCAACTTCCGGCCATCCACCTTCTTAAGGGAAGCCTCTGCATGGACCTTTGATCCCAGAGGAGAAGCTGCTAGGTGCTGGATTCGAATGAACGTTCCAACGGTCATCATTCCCTCCGGTATACAGGCCTTGATGGCATTTCGGGCAGCTAATTCCATGAGAAGAACAACACGATGAGTAGAAAGAACTTCAGCCCCGATATTTCCCATCACGCTGGCCAAATCCAAACGTCCAACGACCATCTCCTCCTCTCCTTTCAATCCTATTTGAATATTTGGCATTCAATTCCTCCTTCATGGAAGATGTCGTTCTTGACGGTGGTGGGGCGATTGAGCAATTCTTGAGACAGGAATCGAAAAAAATTTTTGAAGGAAGGGGAGGTCCTTCAGCAAAACCTCCCCTGGATGAGCGTGATTGATCAATAATTCTCCGCTAAAACTTCGAAGTGGGCTCGGGGATGCTTGCACACCGGACATTGATCTGGTACTTCTTTTCCTTCAAGAACATAACCACAATTTCGACAGTGCCATTTCACAGGGGCATCCTTTTTGAACACCTTCCCCCCATGCACGTTTTTTAAAAGGTTCAGATATCTGATTTCGTGGAATTTTTCCACCTTGGCGACCTGAGTGAAGGCTTCATAAGCTTCTGTAAATCCTTCTTTTTTGGCTTCATCAGCAAAACCCTGATAAAGGGTTGTCCACTCCAAATTCTCTCCGGCCGCAGCCGCTTTCAAATTGTCAGCGGTATTTCCAATGACTCCAGCGGGGTATGCGGCAACAATTTCTGTTTCGCCTCCTTTGAGCAACTTGAAAAAGAGCTTGGCATGCTCTTTCTCGTTTTCGGCTGTTTCAAGAAAGATTGCAGATATCTGCTCATAGCCTTCTTTTCTGGCGGCACTGGCAAAATAGGTGTACCGATTTCTGGCTTGGGATTCGCCGGCAAAAGCAGCTAAAAGGTTTTTCTCCGTCTTGCTTCCTTTGAATTCCATAAATTTTCCTCCTCTCATGATTCTATGATCAGCATTCTTTTTTCCCCAAAATATAAAATGTTGAAAATGGGGTGTCAACATTTAGCCATGAAGGGCCAAAGAAAATGCTTTGCCCGCTTCGTAAGCCTCTTGGAGATGTTCTGGATGATTTAGCACATCTCCCTCAGCGTCGAGCCCTCTATACAAAAGGGCTCTCCAGAGCTCCATATCCAGAACATCAAAAAA
>JAOUFX010000851.1 GCA_029857975.1 Deltaproteobacteria bacterium
TCATAAAGCGCGCCCACATCCGCCGGGCAGCTCGAAATTTGGCAATCTCCTCGAAAAGATCTATGTGGGCATCGAAGAAGAAGGAAAAACGGGGGGCAAAGTCATCTATATTTAAACCTCTTTCCATGGCTGCCTGGGCATAGGCCAGGCCGTCGGCCAGAGTAAAAGCCAGCTCCTGAACGGCTGTAGAGCCGGCCTCTCGAATGTGATAACCACTGATGCTGATGGTATTCCAGCGGGGGACTTCTTTGGTTCCAAATTCGACAGTATCCGTAACCACCCTTAAAGACGGCCGGGGAGGACACATGAAAGTTTTTTGGGCGATAAATTCCTTTAACATATCATTCTGAATGGTTCCTCCCAGTTTATGTCGGGGGATCCCCCTCTTCTCCGCCACGGCAATATACATGGCCCAGAGGATAGAAGCCGGAGGATTAATGGTCATGGAAGTGGTGAGGCGGTCTATGGCCAGCCCATCCAAAAGAATTTCCATGTCTTGCAGCGTATCGATGGCCACCCCGCATTTCCCGCATTCTCCTCTGGCCATGGGAGAATCCGTGTCATATCCCATTAAAGTAGGGTAATCAAAGGCCACGCTCAATCCGGTCTGCCCCTGTTCCACCAAATAGTGGAACCGCTGGTTGGTATCCTCGGCTGAACCCCATCCGGCAAACATGCGCATCGTCCAGAGCTGCCCCCGATACATGGAGGGCTGGACGCCCCGGGTAAAGGGATATTGACTGGGAAAACCCAAATCTCGCTCATAATCCATTTCTTGTATGTCTTCCGGAGAATATATATTTTTTATCTGAAGATCCGATATGGTAGAAAAACGACTCTTTCCTTCCGGAAAATCAGATGGCCGGGATTGAAGCTCTTTCTCCCATGCTTCTTTTCCCCTGCGCACCTTTTGCATTTGTTCTGGAGTAAATATTCTGGACATCGTTCCCTCTCAAGGTTATTACTTAGAAAATTCCGTATTTTAAATTTTTCATTTCATACGCCAATGAGGCTTTATTCAAAAATGAGCTGGGCCTATCTGCCCCTCAAGAATATTCCTTACCATCATTTATTTTTCACCATCCCTGCAGAGCCTATTTTTTCCCCGCGATGTGAAATATTGCCATGCTATGACAACCGCAAAAATGGGGAGGCCGATGAGATCAGAGGTGAAACCTGGTTTAATCAAAAGCAGCCCCGCCAAGCCCAACAGGATTCGCTCTACCCATGTAGTGCGATGGTAGAGATAACCCATAATACCCGCCGATAGGGCTATCACACCTATGGCAGCTGTCATACAAGCTCGCACCACACTGGAAAGGGGCCCGATCAGGAGCAAGGCTGGATTGTAAGCATACATGAATGGAATGATAAAGGCCACCATCCCTAAACGCATGGCGGTAAATCCCACTCGCCAGGGACTCGTCTGGGCTATACCCGCGGCCGCATAAGCAGCCAGAGCGACCGGAGGTGTGATCATCGACAGGCAAGAAAAGTAAAAAGCAAACATATGAGCGGAGAGGGTATTGACATTCAGGATGTATAAAGCAGGTACCGCCAATGTAGCTACCGTGATGTAATTCGCCGTCGTGGACATACCCATACCCAGGATAATGGAAGATACGGCAACTAACAACAGGGCCACCAAGACATAGTTTCCCGCAAGGGCACTGATCATGCCGGAGAATCTCAAACCCAGGCCGGAGAGGGTAATCACGCCAACGATAATCCCCGCACATATGCAAGCTACGGCAACCGTCAGGGCCATCTTCGCTCCCTGATCCAGCGTTTCACCCAGGCTAACGAGCACAAATGAGACTTCCCGAAAGATCGATCGAACGCCATCCCGCGCGCCTCTGGATAGATCCCTTCCCATCCTTCTCAGGGCATCCAGAGTTCTGCGATGGATTAGAAAGACAAGGATGGTGGAAACAATCGCCATGAGGCACGCTTTGGTCACGGTGTATTGCAGAACCAGAAACGCGACCAGAACAATAATGGGCGAGATCAAAAACCATCCCTTTCTCAGCGTCTCCCTCAGGTTGGGTAACTCCTCTTTACTCAGGCCCATCACCCCCGTTCGCACCGCTTCCAGATGAACCATGATGAAGACCGACCCGTAAAAGAGAATGGCTGGGAAAGCGGCCGCTTTGCAAATATCCCAGTAGGGAATTCCGGTTATCTCCGCCATGACAAAGGCAGCCGCCCCCATGATGGGGGGCATGATCTGTCCCCCTGTGGAGGAAAGTGCCTCCACGGCCCCGGCAAAATAGGGTCTGTACCCGCCTCGAATGATTAAAGGGATGGTGAAG
>JAOUFX010000059.1 GCA_029857975.1 Deltaproteobacteria bacterium
TGCAGATCAGCAGGGGATGTCCGTTCCGGTGCGACTTTTGTTCCGTGACCGCTTTCTTTGGCCACACCTGTCGCCTGCGCCCTTTGGAAGAAGTGCGGAAGGAAGTGGAACTCCTCCTGCAAAAGACAAACTTCATTTTTTTTGTTGACGACAACATCATCGGCAATCCCGCCTATGCCCGGGACCTTTTCTCCATTTTGAAGGAATACCGGGTCAAGTGGCTTAGCCATGCTTCCATCAATATTGGTGAAGACGACGATCTCCTCAAGAAGGCGGGGGAGAGCGGCTGTTACGGGCTCTTCATCGGCTTTGAATCCCTTTCGCAAAAGACCCTGCAGAGCCACCATAAAACCGCCAACCGGGCCGACCGGTACAGGGATCTGGTAAAAAAGATTCATGATCAGGGGATTGGCATTGAGGGGTCTTTCATCTTCGGTTCCGATGGAGACGACTTTTCTGTTTTTCTTCGGGTGGTGGAGTTTTGCGAAGAAACCAAGATCGATGCCGCTGTTTTCGCCATCTTAACTCCCTACCCCGGAACGCGCCTATACGAACAATATACCCGCGAAGATAGGATCATATCCCGCAACTGGGACCTCTATGACATGAACCATGTGGTCTTTAAACCCAGAGGAATGTCGATTGAACAGCTCCAGGAAGGCCATGACTGGGCCAATCAACGTTTCTACTCTTATCCTTCCATGCTCAAGCGTTTTTGGCCAGTCCGCCGCTGCCACCAGGTTTTTCTCCCCGCCAACTGGGGGATGCGCCGGGCATGGAACCGTTTGGCCCAACCCGCTCGGTAAGGAGAAAAATATGGATTTCTTGGTATTGGATAACATTCCCTTCCAAATCGACCCGGAGCAACTTTATAAAAACTTAAAAATAAAAAAGGAGGGTGAGCTTGCTGCCAGGCTGAACCATCTGGTTGATAAAGCGCAGGCTATAGGCAGGCCGAAAGCCTCCTATAAGGCGGCCTTCATTGAATCCAGAGGGGATGATCAGGTAAACGTCGAAGGTGTTATGTTTACCAGCAGGGTCCTGCGGGTCAATCTGGAAAAGGCCCATCGCGTCTTCCCGTTTGTGACAACCTGCGGGTTAGAGTTAGAGGAGTGGTCGAATGCAATCGATGACCTGCTGGAAAAATATTGGGCGGATGTGATCAAAGAAATGGCCCTGCGGGCTGCCCTCAAGCACTTGAAAGAACATCTGATCGATCATTTTCAACCCGGGAAAATGTCGAGAATGAATCCTGGATCATTGGCCGATTGGCCCTTGCCGGAGCAGCGGCAGCTCTTTGCCCTCCTCGGGGGGGGGCCGGCCTCCATCGGAATCAAACTTACGGATTCATTCCTCATGGTACCAATAAAGTCGGTCTCCGGGATATGGTTTCCTACCGAGGAGAGCTTCGAAAGCTGCCTTTTGTGCCCGAGGGAAAAATGCCCCGGCAGGAGAGCCCCCTATGATGCGGATCTGTACGACAAAAAATATCGCCCAAAATAAAAGTCTAGACTCAACTTCTCAAAAAAATGGGGGTAACCGTTTAGCCCTTCGAAAAATTGGCTAAACTTCAATGCCCAATGCAAAAGTTAAATTGAAAATTTCAAAAGGATTATGGTTTTACAGAAAAATTCGCATTTTTCAATCTGCAATTTTCACTTTTCAATGAAATTTAGCGTGTCTTTTCCAAACGCTAAATAGATACAAATGGGAAAGTAGGGAAAAATTTCTAAAGGAGAGTGATCCGATGCCTTTCTCAATGGAACATGTCGCCATCCGCTGCCGGGATATCGAAGCTTCGGTCGATTACTATCGCCGCATGTTTGGTGCGCAGGTCATTCTGAAACGAAATCTGGCCGATTCCAAGCGCATCGTCTTTCTGCGCCTCGGCGAAAGTATGCTGGAATTGATGTACATGGGGCCGGCCAGCGAGCCCGTGGATCCCCGGGAACACTATGGAGTCCATCACCTTGGCATCAAGACCGATGATTTTGAATCTGCTTATCGAGATCTGAAGGCTAAGGGAGCCGAATTTCTCGGCGAGCCGTTCGAACCAACGCCCGGGATTCGCCTGGCCTTTTTGCGGGAACCGAACGGGGCGGTCATCGAACTGGTCCAGCGGGACCCCAAGGTTTTTCAAGAGGCAATGAGTAAGGGAACCGTCAACTGGTAGTGGATGTGATAGCTGCGACCTAACCTGACATTTCCGCTTGGCCGTTATGCAGCTGTCTGTAAGGTTCCGCTGAGCATTTTCCCTTTCGCCAAGGGAACCGTTTTTAGGAAGGTCTGCCGGGGAGTTTTTCCGTTGGCAACTCCTCTAACGACCCGTACCTTTTTTTGCGAAAAGCAAAGGAAGCGGCATATATAAATTTTTTTTACCATAGGTATGGTTGAGGTAAAATTATCTTTTTATAAACCAATATTTAATGGCCATAAACCGATTGTTTCCCTCGAAATTTGCACAAAAATGATCAATGGTTTCTTTTTTCTTTTGAATGAGACATAAATCAAGCCATCCCGATAACCAATAAAAATCCTGCCTAATAATTTAGAAAAGAGACTAAATAAAATCAACTTCCAAAAACACTCAAAAACTGCCAATAAAAATATTTCAACCTTCCCCCCAGCTTTTCCTTTCCAGGGTGCTTTCCGCCTTCAATGATTTGTTGGCATAAAATTTGCCTTGAGAAAATAGGCAGATTATTCAATGACAATGGTTTCCCGAACTCATATTTCATTATCCTCTCGTTGCTTTACGATAGAGGTTGATGATGTTATCTGAATATTTGGAATCACTGGCTCCGGGAGAATTATTAAGATTGCGGGGAGATGTTCTTAAACATATTAAAACGAGGGAGTATCTATATCAAAAAACAGAAATAGATAATACAATTTTTTTGTTGCATAAAAGCGGTAGTTTTGGCCTGCACGTAAAAGTGGAAGATATTGACTGGGACGCATATCGAAAACAAAGTGGAGAGGTGACTTCGTTACGACAAAAACAATTATTATAGAATGGCCCAAAAAAGCAGGAGGCAAATCATGGCCGTATTGATTTTTCTTGTAGGTTTTTTTCTTTTCTTCGGATCGGATTCTTTTGCCCAGGTCTACAAGTATGTAAACAAGGAGGGTAAGGTCTGCTTTACCGATAACTTAATGTCCTCGGTTTTAAAAGACGGCACCTCCAATAAAGAACAAAAATCAAAAGTGGTAATCCATCAAAGAAAAAGAAACGGATCAGGCGTAAAGGATATCATGCAATTAGGTCATGAGATTCTCGAAGAAGAATTAGCTAAACCTCCTCGGAAACAAAATCGTCGTCTGATTCAGGAAATGACAGAAATTTTATATGGAGAAGAACCCAGTAAAAATCCGAAAAATGCCAAGAATTAGAAGCCTAAAGATTTATATTTAATAATATGGTGGATTCCTTGCCTCTGGATCAAGTCTTTAACCGGGACCGGGCCCCTTCTATGTTGATAAATTTGGTGGCAACCAGAAAGGTCCCATCTTTCCAATCTCCTTGAGCGTTCCCACCCTTTCCTTGCGGTACTCCTCGAGGTGAGAAAAAAATCCAGGTCGAGGCGCCGGCGATGTAATTCCTCCGAAAATATCTTCACCAAATCGTTCAGCGAAATTATTCCGTCTTCCTTACGGGGATCGAACTGGGCCCACTTACGAATGTGCTCTTCCGACCGGAAGAAATTCACCGTGCTTCAGGTATAAGGGAGGTTTTCGTACCATTTCCACATGGGAACAGCCATATATCCCATCACCCCTTCGGGCTCAACCCGGAGGAGGACGCCATCCTTTATATCCACCCGTATGGGCAACCCACAATCCAGGCAGGGTGCGTCGATCCGAACCGTTTTCCCCGGGAAAAGCCAGCAGACTGCCAGCGACTCGAAAGCTCACTGACCAAACCACTTCTGTTGGCCATCGATCGTCAGCCGGTATTGAGTTGGAAGGTTGTTGAATGGGGCAAAGGAGACGATATAATCATTCCCCGGAAATAGCCAAGCGGGGATCCGCAGACCAAAGAGCTCATGGAGAGTTTTTCGCCCCTCCTCGGGTGAAATCCTTAACTGCGCAGCAATTTCAGTATAGTGCGGCGCCTGCCCGGTTTCTATCATACGCCTCAAAATGAAATGAAAGGTGTTATCAAGAATAGTGGGTTTATTCATGCAAGGCCTCCTTTCCCAATCAACTTTCCTATCCATCCCCTCCGGCAAATACCCGGCAATGATTTCTGAAACACTCGGGGACGGGTTGCATATTCAGAAATAACCGCCAGCCTTTTGCATGGGTTGTTTTAAAACCTACGCCTTCTCCCGGCGGGATTTCAAGACTTGCCATTGCGGTAGCGGTCACCTTTCTTCGCTTCGGCCTGCTGGCGGCGGCGCTCTTCTCCCGCCCGGGCGAGCGCTTCGCGGTTACTGTCATCGACCCGCATGAAGGCGTCGCGCCACTCGTCGTTGCTCCAGCGAAACGGCGTCTGAACCGTCGTGCGGGGCATCCAGGCCCTTTCAAGCAGATCAAGGGCAGTTCCTACGATCGAGCGCTGCATCTTTGTGTCCCAGGGCTTCCCGCAGGGGTTTCCCAGCGGGAAGTCGGTGAACACGAAGCGGGCGACGCCGCATTCCTCTACGATGTCGCGGGCCGAGCCCAATACCACCGTAGGCACGCCGTTTTGTTCGAGGTGTCGGGCGACCAGACTCACGGTCTGGTGGCAGACCGGTCAGAGTGCCGAGAGGAACATGGCGTCGACACCATCCTCACGGCACCACTCAAGGATCTGCGGGGCGTCCCGCAACGATGTCCTGCCCTGGCTGTAGTCGGTGGGGACCCCATAGAAGCGGGACGACACCGACTCGATTCGGCTGCCAGCAGCGTACTCGGCTAGACGGTTCAGCGGTAGGAAACTATCGACGTCGTCAGTGTGGGTTGCGCCTTTGTCCCAGAACAGGTCGGCAGTGAACATGCGCCTCGGGGCCGGATTTGCCGCCACCGCGTATAATTCCCTGATTTTCCGCCGGCCCTGTCCTTCGGCTTCGGCATCCATTTTGCCTGCGGTCGTCACCAACCCTACCCGGCACTCGGAGAGCGGCTTCTTAAGAGGGGTTAAGGGGGCGTCGTCGTGGTGGGCCCAGGTATACGGCTGGGAGTAGCCCTGCGCGGCATAGTACTCCCGGCTGCGATCGATATAGCTCACGAAAGACCGGTATGGCCGGCGCTGATTCATGGGGCACCTCTTCTATTAAAATTCTTCTGCTTCCCGAATTGATTCTTCTCTTATCCTTGGTAGAATTGTATGAAATTGAGGGGAGTAAGTCAAGGTAATGGTTACCTCATCCACCCCGATCATCTTGACCAAATCCTTCTGAAATAGTTCTGAAATAGTCCTTGTTCCAACCTCCATTTTTTGATACGCTCTCCAAGAGTTACGGCGGGGTTTCGGTAGGTTCAAGGTTGGCTCGACCACTGGCCATTAAATTATGTTTAGGCAGCGAACGGAGATAGGCGAGTGGCAATCATCGTTTCCATCCTTGGCGTTCTCATTACTCTGATTGGAGTAATGGGTATCGCCAAGCCCCAACGTCTGATTTATCTTGTCGAGCATTGGCACGGTCCCACTCGATTCTGGGTTGCCATTGTTGTCCGCGTCCTGCTCGGCGTCGCTCTGCTTGCCGTCGCGCCAGCCTGCCGGCTTCCCATGTTGGTTCGTATTATTGGCGTGATCTCGATTGTGGCGGCTATGGGCATTCTAATTTTCGGACGCGCGCGTTTAGACTCTTTCATTAGGTGGTGGCTCATGCGTCCTGCGCTGATGCGGCTTTCGGCGACCGTGGCGGTCGCTTTTGGAGTCTTATTGGTCTACGCAGGAGCGTGAGAGAGCGCGCTGCTTAAGGGCGCTGCAGATGACGGAGTGGGTCCGAAGACGGGGGTGCCTTATCTGGCGGAAATGGGTTCGGTCGAGAATTTTTCTTCTCTCAAAAAGCTGATCGCTTTTGCGGGAATGGACCCCTCGGTTTGCCAATCGGGCAAGTATATCGGTAAGAGTAAACTATCCAAAAGAGGGAATCGCCATCTTCGAAGAGCCATCTACCTGATGACCGCTGCCGTCGTGAGTCAAAACGCGTTCTTCAAAGCCTATTTTCTCAGAAGGAAGAGAGAGGGGTTGATTCCTCAAAAGGCTTTACTGGCGACGGCCCATAAGTTGATTCGAGTGATTTTTGCTATGCTCTCTCAGCGGACATATTTTCAGGAAAAAATGGCTCAATAAAGATAGTTGACTGAAATCTTGATTTCTACATTTTATTAATCTATGCATGATATCAAACGGTAATTTTTTATTCCATTGGGAGCGGCCATCGTAGGTTTCTCGACACCCGGCGAGGTTCAAACCCTTGCCAAAGTCAGGCCAGATTTCACTCGTCTCTCCGGAAAAGAGCAAAAGGAATTGACTGACTGTTTCCGCCCTTATGCCCCCCGCTTGGCTTATTATCGCGGAGTTCTTTGAAGCGGGGATGGAATAATCCCCTCCGTCTCCCATTTTTATCTCTTTTTGACCGCAAATAAGCACTAAATATAAGCCCAAAGAATGTCGATACGTTAAATAGTATCCATTTCAGGCTCATTTAATTTTCCGAATATTTGCAAGCAGTTTCCTCTTATGAAACCAGGAGGCAGTAGGCTTTGAATTCCCAGCAACACGAAGAAGTACGGAAGCGGAGAGCTAAAGCCAGCACCACCCGGATAAATCTATACCAAAAGATGGTTCTTGTGGCGGGGGTGCTGACGTTATTTTTTTTGGCCATCAGGATAAGTCCCCAGTTGGCCCCCTTCCTGGTAGCTGGAGTTGTCGGGGGAATGATGGTGCTGTTCCTGATCTTCAAAACCTGGTGGCCGAGGAGAGAAGCGGAAGCCAAAGCTGTACCGCAAGAGGCCCTTCCTGCCGAAGAAGAGTCCGTGGAGCCACAGCCGATTCCTTCCATGGCAGAAGGAAAAATAATCGATGACTCTCCTGATTCAATATCCGAACAGATAAACTCAGAAGGTTTCCAGGAGAGCATCCTCCCGGAGCCGGAAGAAGCGGTCACGCCCCATCAACCCCCTCCTGTGGAAAAAGAGGAATGGAGCCCCGTTCAGGAGTTCTCCAGAGATGGGGTTTTGGCCCAAATCCAGGAAAGGTTGGCGATGGTGGAAGAAAAAGTCTCCCGTCTGGAGGATCGGGTGATGGACTTGGAAGAAAAGGCCGCCAGTTACCAGGAAGGGCAATTGAAGTCCGAATCCAAAATAGACCTCCAGACAATCCTCTATCACCTGGATGAAAAGGAGGGGAAAGTCGTCCAGCCATCTATAAAACGTTAACCATCTCGAAGCAATATCCTCCCAACCTTTCTCGGCGGGGATTATAATACCTTCACTTACCCCGACTTCGGCGCTCGGATGGTCTTGTTGTTATCTATAGGAGAGGGTGGATCTTGGCATGATATTGTCAATCTATGGTGAATTTATTGAAGGATCAACCCGGGGCGAGTTTTTCTTTATGGTTCCCGTGAATCGCGCTTCCATCTTCGAGATGATCTGGAAAAAAAGTTATCCAAAGATTAATCGTTTAATATCGGGGTGGCGCAAATATTTTGCACTTGAACGCCGCAAACAACTGCGTTATCCAATCGCCATCAATGTGGAATTCTATGTTTGCGATGGGGTAACAAATAAACCCCTCACAACAAAGGGGACAGGGCGCCTTGTTAACATCTCCCGTAAAGGCGCCCGTCTGCAAACTAATACCGTCCGTATTGGATTCTACCATCTCGTCATAAGTAGTGGCTTGCAAGAGAAAATTGTTCTTATGTTTGAATTCCTGCCATCCGCGGAAGGGGTTCTTTGGACAATCAAAAGCCGAATACTTTGGTATAACAGGATTAGCGGTGAAGGTGGATTCAAATTTGAATTCGGGGTGGAATTTTGTGACATTTCTCCAACCCAACAGAAATGTCTCGAATCTGCGATCAGATCTATCTAATTGCTCTAATTGAAGTTTTTTTACCTTAAGAAGAAAAGGATTACCAAAGAAAGGACCATTAAGATAACCTATCTTGCGCTATTTCTCAGTTTTTTTTCCTTATCTGCCTCAGTCATTTCAACACCCAATGAGCCGAAGAAAACCCATCTGTGACCTACATTGGGTTCTAGTCATACTTTGATTCCTTTGTTCCTTTATAGATTCTGGCTAATTTTTCGTAATTTCCTTTAACCTTCTGAACGTACCGGATACCGTCTTTTCCTGTATTTCCATAGTATAGCTTCAAATAAGAGTTAGGTTGAGAGTTACGGTACATATAAAGTATCTGCATAGCCTTCTTTATATTCTCTTCAGTGTTGAAGTAATCATCCATCGACCAGGTGGGAGCATGAATCTGCATCAGACCCCTGGCATCTTTTGGACTCACTGCCTTGGGATTAAATTGAGATTCTGTTAGCGCCACCGCTGCCACTTCCAAAGGGTCAAAACCAAATTCTCGGCTCCACTTAGTGATCAAAAAAGCAAACACAAACTTTTCATTGACATCTATGACCTCGGTAGCAGTCCCTATGGATGCTGCCAGCTGGTCAATCTCTTTGTAGGCTCTTACATAGGTTTCAATATCTCTGTTCATAAAACGTACCAAGTTGCTAACAAGGCGCTCATGGGCAGTTCCATCTGCGGCCACAGTATAGCCGCAAAGGTTTACCAAAACTGCCAGTACTACACAGAGCCTTTTCATACAACGAGGAACAAATTGGTTGAAGTTGCCTATCCAGACATTTATCCATTCCTGGAAATTTCCGGTGCGGAAAAGATACTTTCTGTATAGAACCTTTGGTTCCATACGCATCAATCGATCAAAGTCCATAGCTACCTCCTCTAAATAGAATTACTTTATATGTAGATCTATTTTATCGTTTAGCGATGGTAGCTTCCCCAACCTTTATCCCTATAACTGGGCAAGAAATAAGCCGATTTCTTATCAAATGAATTTCATTGGATTTTTTACAAATCTTCGTGTTAACCCCCCATAAAAGGTGGAAAAATATTTCCTTTTTTCCCAAATTATATTCCATCGTGGGAATTATTTTTTTTAAAATCTTCTCCACTTTGGTACCCAAGGGTTATAAGATCAGGTCTCGCCTCTCGCAAACATCGCAGCATACCGTAAATAGATTAGGGGTGAATTTAAGCCTTGAAGATCCTTCAGTTTTTATCTACCATCCAATCAGCGTTATTCCACCCATCCTTAATGAGCCTAACAAGCTAACCTCTAAACTTCTGGAGGAGGCAATGAGAAGGTATTTCCAGAAGATGCCCCATTGAAGGCTCCAGGAGGATGCTTTTGTCTCTTTGGAGCCTTTATTAATTTTTGATTAAAAAGACAGTATTTTTAGACTAAAGAAATCGCGTCCCTTCCAAGGGGTTTAGGATCAGGGGGGATTAATCTTGGTCAGGAGCCTTTGAAGGATAGGATTGGAGAAATTTGCTCTACCCTCAAGGTCTCTCGGTCTTCCTAAT
>JAOUFX010000852.1 GCA_029857975.1 Deltaproteobacteria bacterium
GGGGGGTAGGATCTACCGGGTCTCCCACGCCCAGGTTGATCACATCTACACCCTCGGCCCTGGCCTTGTTGATCTTGTTTCTCAGAGTGACAAAAAGATAAGGTGGAATTTTTGTTAATCGGTCGGCAGCCTGCACGTAACGCCCTCCTCGATAATCAATTTTGAGTCTGGAAACCCTGGATTCCCGCTCCCCGCTTTCGCGAGGACAAGTTTCGCGGAATGATGAAAATGGGACAAAAAGGACTTGTTACGAAGCCATAAATTTTCTAACATAAATTAAGGGGATCTGGCAAGAAGAATGAAACTTTTAACTCAAACCCAGAAGCTCTTTGACCTTTCCCACGGCCGATGCTGCATCGGCGGCATACCCATCCGCCCCTATCTTCTGGGCAAACTCCAACGTCACCGGCGCTCCCCCTACCACGGTCTTGATGCCATCGCCTAACCCTGCAGACTTGATCATCTCAATAGTCGCCTTCATTTGCAACATCGTCGTAGTAAGCAATGCCGACATCCCAATCACACTCGCTCCATTTTCTTTAGCGGCTTGAATAAATTTTTCGGAAGGTACATCGATGCCCAGGTCAACCACTTCAAACCCTGCTCCTTCCATCATCATCGCTACCAGGTTCTTTCCGATGTCGTGTAAATCCCCTTTCACCGTCCCTAATACAATTTTAGCTGAGGCAACGGTCGCAGATTTGGCCAAGATGGGTTTCAAAACCCCCAGCCCGGCATGCATGGCCCGGGCGGCAATGAGCACCTCGGGGATGTAAATTTCATTGTTCTTAAATCTGACTCCAATCTGATCCATCGCTTTGATTAGCCCTTCTTTCAAAATGCTCTCCGGCAATTCCCCTCTGTCCAAAGCGTTCTGAGTCAAATCTTTCACCTCATCCATTTTCCCGGCGGCAAGTGCCTGGTAAAACTTTTCCTGACTGACCATTTCTCCTCCTTTTATTTTTTCTTTTTTTCACGTTTTTCTCGCTTGGCTATCTTGGCGTTTTCATCGGCAATTTTCCCCACTCCTGCACCATCTCCGTAATCCGGGATAACCTCTCGAACTTAGCATCCGGCGGCGTGGTATCGCTTATTCCCATAATAAATCGATCTCCCGGAACAATCTCCCGGAATAAATTCTCCATGAAACGTTCAAATTGCTCATCGGACATGCTCTGTTCCAGAAGGGCCACCGAGGGGACTCCCCCGAAAATGGTAACCTTTCCCTTGAAGGCCTTTTTTACTTCGCTGATGGTGACTTTGGTCATGGGTTGAGGACAGATCGCCTCTGCAATGTCCATTCCACTTTCAGCGATGAGTTCAAGAAGACCTTTATTTTCTCCATCGCAATGGCAAATCAGCAGTTTTCCGCGCGGGTGAAGCATATCGGCCAATCTTTGCAGGTAGGGCATAATATAATCACGAAAAAACGGTGGATAGGTAATCATCTCGTCGAAATTGCTTCCATGGAAAACCACTTCTGCCGGGGAGTTGGCCAGGACCCGAAAAAGCTGATCATAATAAGGCTCCAGGTCTTCACAGAGCCGGCGCATCTCTTGGGGATGATCGTACATTTCAAGGTAAAACTGAGTAGCATCCAGAAAATCTCTCATAATTTGGTGCATGGGGCCGGCCGCAGCCAAACCCCGGGCGGCAGCAAATCCTTTATCTCCCACCTGCCTCTGAAATTCCAGGTAGTTCTCATAATCGGGGATCACCTTTATATTTTTAAAGATATAACCCACGATTTTATAATCCTTGGGATCTTTAATGACGTGCTCCGAGATCCAGGTGATCGAAACTCCAGCCCGCCTCATCTCTTCGGTATAAAGGATTTTACACGAGATCGACCCGAGGGGGGTATGATAGGTCACGAAGGTTGTATTTCCTTCTTTTTTAACTTCCCTTTCTACGCCGGCCAACTCGGCCCGATAGGGCATACCCTTGAGCCGAAAGATGCCCAAACCACGGTCAATCGTATCCTCTGGAGATCGTGCGTTTAAAAAATCGGGTACAATCTTGTGATAGCCACCTCCGATATCATCGGCAATCTCATCGAGGGTCACTCCCCTTCGATATTTGGCCGGAAGGGTTCCTTGCAGGGAATTGGCGTTGTACCAGAGGTCAATCCGCGGAGCCCAAGGAAGAAAGTCGGCCCATTCACCGCGGGCAGCTTTCAGCATTCGTTCTTTAGGCGTCATTCCTACATTCCCTCTTTTTTAGAGTGCTTTAACGTATCCTCCCTTAATTCTTCTATAGCCTACCCGATCGCAGGATGGAGATGAGCAACCAGATGCCAAAGATCCC
>JAOUFX010000853.1 GCA_029857975.1 Deltaproteobacteria bacterium
AAGCGACTTTCGGTGTTTACCCTGTTAGATAGTAAGCATCTAACAGGGTAAATCCGTGTCCAAAAAGGAATTTTCTATACAATTAAATTCATTTTTATTTTATAGGGTTGCAAACGCCCTGTTCGGAGAAGAAAGCCCAATCAAGATCCTCGGCTAAGAGAACGCGGAGAGCCCCTCTATTTTGACATTTTCGGACCTATCCCTCTGATAATTGTCGACAAGTCATGATTTTGGAACCCTCAGCGCATAGAAAATCAATCCCCAAGCGCTTTTTGCCTTATATCATTAATAAGTTATTGATATTATTATTTTTTTATTGCTACAAAAATAGGCAACTTGCACAAAAACAACTGATTTTCTCTAATTACGTGGTTCATTACTCAACTTTTTCACAACTTTTCCACAGAATTTTGTGGAGGATTTTAGACCCTCTAAATTTTCATTGACGAAATCTTAAAAAATGAGTAGCGTAGCTCTGCAAACCAACAGGCAGAATAATTTGTAACAAGGAGATCGTCGATTATGACAGACCAAGATTCGTATCAAGAACTTTCCAAGCTGTTAGGGGCTCCTTCGTCTAAATTCCTCCCCTTGATCATAGAGAAGATCGCTGACGAGAAAGAAATCAAAATCCTTTTGGCGGCTTTCCCTGCGGCCACTGTTCCGGAGTTGTCTAACAAGACTGGAATCGCCCCGGAAAAAGTGGAGGAGATGGTTAAAACCCTGTTCCTTAAAGGACTCCTTTTCTTATCTAAAAAAGAAGGAGATCCCCGTTACTACCGGGTCAAGACTGTCCCTCAATTTCATGACAGTTCCATCCTTTGGCCGGGAGCAACCCCGGAGTTCTACAGCCTCTGGAAGGAATATACTGCCAAAGAATGGGCGGAGTTTGGAAGGGTCGTCGAAGCTTTTCTTCCTAAACCAGCTGTACGCATCGTCCCGGTGGGGGCGACCATTGAGTCCAAAGCAAAAGTGTTAGCCCTGGAGGATGTCCGGGAAATTGTCAATCAGGCCAGAACCCTGGCTGTGACCAGGTGCACCTGCCGGGTAGTGGATGGGAAATGTGGTAAACCTGTGGAGATTTGCATCCAGGTGAACCGGGCCGCCGATTATGCCCTCCAAAGAGGAACGGGTCGCGTCATCACCAAAGAGGAAGCCATGGGCCTATTGCACCAGGCAGAAAAAGAAGGGTTGATCCATATCGTCGATAACCATCAAAAGGTCGATCATATCATCTGCAACTGCTGCCGGGATTGCTGCATAAATTGGAAATTGCCCAATCCCCATAAATTTGTTGACCCTAGCCGTTTCCAGGCTTTGGTCAACGCTGACGATTGCCTTGGCTGCCAAGTATGCCTTGAGCGATGCTATTTTGATGCTATCGTAATTGAAGGAGAAGAACCGAAAGCTCGAATCAACCCGGAGAAATGCGTGGGCTGTGGCGTTTGCACCGTCACCTGCCCGACCGAGGCCATTACCATGAAGGAAGTTCGTCCTCCGGAGGTGATTCCAGTTTAAAGGAAAGGTATAAGGTTCAGGGCGAAGGGTTTAAGGCCTAAAGATAGACGAAAAAAATAATTTCCCTATTGCCTAATGCCTTTTACCTTTTACTTTTTACTTCGTTTCGATCACTCCGTTCCGCAAAACGGGTTCTCCTTTGGCGTTATACACCTCCAGCAGAAAAAGATCGGGGCGCGCCTGCCACACCTTGGTCTGAAGTGATTCCCCCGGAATTACCGGGCTGCTGAACCGGGCAGAATAGGATCTCAGCTTGCCTGAATCTCCCTGAAAAATCTCCTTGACAAACCGGCGGCATACAACTCCGTACGTACATAGCCCATGGAGAATGGGCTCTTTAAAACCAACGGCCTTGGCTACTGCCGGGTCGATATGTAAGGGATTGCGATCGCCGGACATACGGTAGAGTGCAGCCTGATTCACCTCGGTCTGGGCTGTAAAGGCAAAGTCTGGGTTTTTCTGAGGAACCGCTGGAATTTCTTTTTTGGGCTGGGCTGCTCCGCCGAAGCCGCCGGCGCCGCGCACGAAGGCTCCAACCCAATTGCGACAAATGGGAGTGCCGTTTTTATCTTTGGAATCAAAGCGCAGGACGATAAGGGCTCCCGATCCCTTATCGTAGATTCCCTCAATAACTGCTGTGGTAACAACCGAACCGCCTCGGGGAAGGAAGTTCTGGATCTCCAGAGTCTGCTCCCCGTGAACCACCATGGCGAAATTCGCCTTGGTGGATAAAAAAGCTTCGGCTCCGGCATTAGAGGGAAGGCATACTCCATAAGTGGGGAAGGCT
>JAOUFX010000060.1 GCA_029857975.1 Deltaproteobacteria bacterium
CAAAGCACCCAAAGAATGCCGAGTGGCACTGGTAACGACCGCAGGGGTCCACCTGCGGTCCCAAATGCCCTACGATATGGAAGACCCGGAGGGAGACCCGACCTTCCGGGAGATCCCCGCCGGGGTGGACCCGCAAGATCTCATCATCACCCACAACTACTATGACCACAGGGACGCGGATCGAGACATCAACGTGGTTTTCCCGCTTCCAAGGATACGGGAGCTTGAGGCAGAGGGGGTGATCGGGGAAATAGCCCCCCGGCATTTTTCCTTCATGGGCCATATTCTTGGCCGCCATATTGACACGCTGATCGGGCGAAGCGGGCCTGAGGTGGCCAGAAGATTAAAAGAGGATGGAGTGGAAGCAGTGTTTCTGACCCCGGCCTGAGGCATCTGCAATCAGTCCGTGGGGCTGATCCAGAGGGCTATTGAAGCGGAAGGAATTTCGACCATCTCCATTTCTCTCAGCCGGACAATTACGGAGAAGTTGAAGCCCCCAAGGGCCTTGCTGGTTGGTTTCCCCTTAGGCCATCCCATGGGGAATCCTTTTGATAGAAAGGTTCAAAGGCAGATCTTGGTGGATGGATTGAAGTATTTGAATGAGATTGAAAAACCCGGCACGATCGTGGATCTGACCAAGACCTACAGAATCAAAGGCGGAAGGTGCATATTTTGTAAAATTAAAAGTGATGGAATTTGCCATCCTTAACCCTTCTCTTATCCCCGCCCTTAAAGTATCCTCGGCAAAAATACTAAAAAATACAAGATTTTTTCTTAAAAATCAGTAGTACACCCGATTTGAGTTTCTGGGTTCCCCAGAGTATAATGATAAAGAAATTGACACGGTTGAGTGAAGCGCGCATTAAAGGAATCAGGAGGAACAAGATGAGTCGTCTGGTGAAAATATCTGCTGCGGTAGTGCTTGCCTTGTTTTTATGGTCCCTTACTCCATCCGCGCCAGCGGCGGAGCCGACCGGGTTGGGAGAACTGGAAAAAAAGCTGGCCGAGGGAGCGTCGGTAGCCGACCTGGTGAACTATGCGTATAAAACGAATGCCATGATTCAAGCTGCCCGGCATTCCTGGAAGGGAGTTATTGAACGTTACCGGGTGGTAATCGCTTATCCAGATCCTATGCTAACGGCAACCTATTTCACGGACCCAATAGAGACTCGGTTGGGGCCTCAAGACTGGAATTTGACCCTTTCCCAAACGATTCCCTTTCCGGGGAAGCTTTCCAAGGCGGGAGAAGTGGTGGAAGCTGATATTCAAATGGCCCGACTGGAGTTCGACAAAACCTTGCGGGATGTCATCGTGAACATTCGGCAGTCTTACTATGAGCTCCGCTACATAAAACATGCCAAGAAAGCAGTGGCTTTAAACCGGGATCTTCTGGATCATCTGCGGAAGGTAGGGGAGACAGCCTATGCCCGGGATCGGGCAACCTTCTTGGACGTGCTGAAAGGCCAATCCCAGGTGGCGCAATTGCAATATGATATGGTTCTGCTGGAAGAGTTGGAACAGACGGAGAAAGTCCAGCTGAACTCTCTGCTGAATCGACCGCCTGGGGCGCAGATTAAGCTTCTGGACGGGGAAATCCTTCCTCCTGTAGTTTACAAGCTCGATGAAATCTACGGATTGGCCAGCCAATACCAGGAGGAGATCCAAATGGCCGAGACTCAGATTAATAAAGCAAGGGCCCGGATTGGTCTGGCCAAATATGAATATCTTCCCGAATTCAGGGTGGGGTTGTTCTATGCTGGGATCGGCAAACCCGATGTACCCGTACAACCCAGGGATGCCGGCCGGGACGCGGTGGGAGTCCAGTTCGGGATTTCCATCCCTTTGTGGTTCGACAAGAATGCTGGCCGTTTGGAAGAAGCCCGCGCCGAGGCTCAAAAAGCCCAATCCATGAAAATAACTCAAATCAACAACACGAATGCTCAGATTCGCAACCTTTATTTTCGACTACAAAATTCGGAAAGGCTTGTTCGCCTGTACCGGGATCAGCTTCTGCCCCAGGCCTCGCAGTCTTTAGAGATTGCTGAGACATGGTTTCGGGAAAAACAGGGGAGTTTCTCTGACTTTGTGGAAACCCAGGCGGTCTTTTACAACTTCCAACTGGCCCTGGCCAGGGCCAAGGCAGACTACGGGAGGTACTTGGCCCTCTTAGAGAGGGTATGCGGCCGGGGTTTGACGGGGAGTTCTCCGGATCAAAAGGGAAAGAAAACGGAGGAGGGGGCGAAATGAAGGTGAGACTGTTCCTTCTTGGAATTTTGGCCCTCATGTTGGGAATTCCTGCTTGTGCCGGCTACCAGGAGCGCGTCCAAACCTGGAAGAATTACGAACCCACGCCTTTTTACCGCGATTACGCTACCGCAAAGCCAACCCGGGAGATTTCTTCCACGCCTCCAGATAGGGATTTTGAGAACCAAGTGGTCAAGATTAAGGAGATGAAGGCTCAATGGGAGAAGGCTCTGAAAACAGTGGAGGAGGAAGGACCTTTTTATACGCCCGATCATAGCCGCTTCCAGCAACTGCGCCCTGCCGGTACGGACCCCTCTTTTGCCCAGGCGGTGCTGAACGGCGGTTTTTCTCTTCAAGATTTGGAGAACCTGGCTTACCTTCGCAATCCCGGAGTGAAAGGGGCAGAGAGAACTTTTCGAGCCTCGCTGGAAGCTTACAGCCAGGTCTGGAACTTGGATGAAATCCTCAGGCAGTATACAGCCTTCACCGAGGCCCTCATGACCGGGATTGGCCCAATGAGGGGCCGAGAACCCATAGAGATGAAATTTCCTTTTCCCGGGGTTCTCGCCCTTAAGGGAGAGATCGTAACCCAGGAAGTGAAAGCCTCAAGAGAAACGTTGGAAATCTCCCGAAGGACGGCGATCACTCAAAGTCGAAAGACCTACTGGAGCCTTCTCTTTGTCACCCGAGCCCAGGAGATAACCCAGGAGATGTTGAGCCTTCTCCAGCACCTGGAGGCTGTGGCCACCGTCCGGTACGAAACTGGAAAGACCAGTTTCCAGGATTTGATCAAGATCCGTATTGAAAGGGTTAAGCTGGAAGAGGATCT
This sequence comes from Deltaproteobacteria bacterium, assembly GCA_029857975.1. Next base: position 3,074 of record JAOUFX010000060.1, read on the forward strand.
GAAAACCCTGAGGGAACAGCAACGCAATCTTGAGGTCAAGATCCTGGAGATTCTGGATTTGCCACCCGCAACCAGAGTGGGTGCCCCCTTAGCCGTGCCGCCCCGGAAAGAGGTTCCCCAGCTTACTGCTTTATACCCCGTTGCGCTGGATCAGAGGCAGGAACTGAGGAGATTGCGCGCATTGGTGGGTAAAATGGAACGGATGATCGAGATGGCGGAGACGGCGATCTACCCCCCGTACACATTGACTTTCTCTTTTTTCCAAGACGAAGCGATTTCGCAGGTGGGGACCAGAAGGATGAAGGAGCCCTTTGCGACGGCCACCACAGCTTCCACGGGCGCCGGCCTTCCCAAGATGCCCTGGTACGGGAGCAATGATGCCTACTTGAGGGAAGCCCGGCAGAAGCTCGCGGCCCTACGGGAAGATCTGAAAAGGATGGAAGACGAGACGGTTTTCAAGGTCCGGGAAGCGTGGTTCCGTCTGGATCAAGCCCGGCGTGAAGAGGCTCTCTATGCCGGCCGGGTGGTGGGTCTTTCTCAGGCGGCGCTGGATGCCTCTACTCGAGGCTATGAGACGGGCAAGGTGACTTTTGCCGATGTGATTTCCTCGTACAGCGGATGGCTCAAAGATAATCTGGCTATAGAGCGGAGGCGGAGTGATCTGGGGATTTCCCGGGCCGAGCTGGAAGAAACCTTGGGGGCGGCCTGGAAAGATTAAGTGATTGGAGAACAATTTTTTCAATAGGGGAAGGAACATGAAACGATTCTTTTGGTTGTCTTTATTTCTAGTTATTCCTTTTTTAAGCTTCGGATGTGGCCAAGAGAAAGCGGTTACGAATCAAAGCCAGGGGGAGAAACCCGCAGCCCCAAAAGCCGAGAAAAGCAAAGACAGCGATATGGACGAGATGAAGGGCCTTACCATGGAAACGATCCAGAAAGAAGGAAAGGCCGTAGAAATCCCTCCAGGAGCGGTCCAGATCTCTCAGGAGCGGCAGCAACTGATCGGAGTCAAGTTCGGAAAAGTGGAACAGAGGTCTCTGGATAAAGTGATCCGTACGGTGGGAAGAATCGATTACGATGAAAAGAGGCTGGTCACCATCTCCCCCAAGATCGGGGGCTGGATCGAGGATCTCTACGTCGATTTCACCGGAAAGTACGTCAAACGGGGCGAGCGCCTTCTGACCATCTACAGTCCCGATCTGGTCTCGGCGCAGGAAGAGTATCTCATCGCCCTGCGGACGGCGAAGGCTTTAGGGAGCCGCGACTCCCTGGTGGAATCGGCCAGACGCCGCCTGAAGCTTTGGGACATCAGCGACGCCCAGATTAAAGCGCTGGAAGAAAAGGGCCAAGTTGGAAAGACCCTCACCCTGCACTCCCCCTTTTCCGGTTTTGTGCTCGAGAAGATGGCGTTTCAAGGCATGAATGTGGTGCCGGGCATGGCCCTGTACAAGCTGGCCGACCTCTCCGTCGTCTGGCTCTACGCCGATATCTATGAATACGAACTTCCCCTCATCCGCCTGGGGCAGGAGGCGGCGATCGAACTTTCCTATTACCCCGGGGAGGTTTTCCGCGGCAAGGTGATCTATATCTATCCCTATCTGGACCCGGCCACCCGGACGGCGAAGGTAAGATTTCAGTTTTCCAACCCCCGTGGCAGGCTCAAACCGGAGATGTATGCCAACGTCCAGATTAAGATCCCGCTGGGGCCCAAACTGGTTGTACCCGAAGAGGCGGTCATCGATACGGGCGAGCGGCAAGTCGCTATGCTTGATCGGGGAGCCGGATACTTCGAACCCAGGGAGGTAAAATTGGGCACGAAGGTCGATCAGTATTATGTCGTGCTGCAGGGGCTCAAAGACGGAGACCGGGTCGTGACCAGCGCCAATTTTCTCATCGATTCGGAATCGAAGTTCAAGGAAGCGGTAGGCGGCATGGCCGGCATGCATGACCACGGCGGTACGGGGAAAGAAGGCAAAAAGTAAAAGGAAAATTTATGATTGATAAGATCATCGAATACTGCGCCAATAACCGATTCCTGGTTTTTGTAGCCGTTTTCCTGCTCATGCTGGGAGGGGTCTATGCCATCAAGGGAATCCCCCTGGATGCCGTCCCCGATATTTCCGATGTCCAGGTGATCGTGTACACAACCTGGGAGGGGAGAAGCCCTGATCTGGTGGAAGACCAGATTACCTATCCCATTGTCACGGCCCTGATCTCAGCCCCCAAGGTGAAGACGGTGCGGGGGTTCTCGGACTTCGGCTTTTCGTACGTCTACGTGATTTTTGAGGACGGGACCGACATCTACTGGGCGAGGCCGAGAGTTTTAGAGTACATGCAGCAAATCGCCGGCAAACTTCCTCCCGGGGTCACCCCGGTGATTGGCCCCGATGCCACCGGGGTAGGCTGGGTATATGAATATGCCTTAGTCAGCGAAACCGGGGAGCATGACCTGGCTTATCTCCGCACTCTGCAGGATTGGTATATCCGCTACTCCCTGGCAAGCGTGGAGGGCGTAGCCGAGGTGGCCAGCGTGGGGGGATTCGTGAAGCAGTACCAGGTCAACGTGGATCCCAACCGGCTGTCGGCGTATGGCCTCTCCATCCGGGATGTTATGGGGAGGGTCAGCGCCTCCAACAACGATGTGGAAGGGAGGCTCCTCGAATTCGGTGGCAGGGAATACATGGTCCGGGGACGGGGATATATTAAGAGCGTATCCGATATCGAGAAGATCGTGGTTGGAACCAACCGGCAGGGCACCCCCATCCTTTTGCGGGATATCGCCAACGTGACCCTGGGGCCGGAGATTCGCCGGGGGATCGTGGAGCTGAACGGGCAGGGCGAGGTAGCCGGGGGCATCGTGGTCATGCGCTACGGGGAAAACGCCCTGGACGTGATCGACAATGTGAAAAAGAAGATCAAGGAGATCGAACCCGGGCTGCCCAAGGGGGTCAAGATCGTTCCTACCTATGACCGCTCCGAACTGATCCATCTCTCCATCAAGAACCTGCAGAAGGCCTTGATCGAAGAGATGATCGTGGTCAGCGTGGTGATCATCCTCTTCCTCCTCCACTTCCGTTCGGCCCTGGTCCCCATTTTCGCCTTGCCCATAGCGGTCATCGCCTCCTTCATCCCGATGTACTATCTGCGTCTCACCTCCAACATCATGTCGCTGGGCGGGATCGCCCTGGCCATCGGGGTCCTGGTGGATGCCTCCATTGTCATGGTGGAGAATGCCTACCGCCGGCTCTCCGAAGGAACGGAAGAGGAAAAGGAGCATAGTTTCCGGACCGTCATCGAGGCGGCCAAACAGGTGGGGAGACCCATCTTCTTCGCCTTAGTGATCATCATCATCTCCTTCATGCCGGTCTTCCTTCTGGAGGCCCAGGAGGGGAGGATGTTCAAGCCCCTGGCCTTCACCAAGACTTTCGCCATAGTAGCTTCTTCCCTTCTGGCCATTACTCTGGTCCCGGTGCTGATGACCCTATTCATCCGGGGCAAGAATTTGAAGCCGGAGTCGGAAAACCCCGTTTCCAAATTCTTCATTCGCCTCTACCATCCCATCATGGAATGGGCGCTGAAACACAAGTGGAAGACCCTGATTATCAGCTTCCTCGCCCTGCCGGCCACCGTCCTCCTTCTGGTCTTCTACCCCATCGGCAGCGAGTTCATGCCCGCCCTGTACGAGGGAACGATTTTATACATGCCCATTTCCAACCCGGGCATCTCCGTAACCGAAGCCGGGAGGATCATGGCCATCCAGGATAAGATCCTCAAGACTTTTCCCGAGGTCCACACGGTCTTCGGCAAATCCGGCCGGGCAGAGACCTCTACCGACCCGGCTCCCTTCAGCATGTGGGAGACCGTGGTGCATTTGAAACCGAGGGATCAGTGGCGCCAGGTCAGGAAAGACTACAACTATCTGCCCCAGTGGATGAGGCCGGTGGCCGAGAGGATTTTGGGCAGCCAGCGGACGATCAGTTATGAAGAGCTGATCGCCGAGATGGACAAAAAGATGCAGTTCCCCGGCCTGCAGAACGCCTGGACCATGCCCATCCGGGCCCGAATCGATATGCTCACCACCGGCATCCGTACCCCGGTGGGGATCAAGGTCTTCGGGGGTGACCTCAAAAAGATCGAAGAGGTAGGCATCCATATCGAGATGATCCTCAAAGAGATCCAGGGGACCCGGTCGGTTTATGCCGAGCGGGTGGCGGGAGGATATTTCACCGATATTCGGATCAAGCGGGAAGAGATCGCCCGGTACGGCCTTACCGTAGGGGAGGTCCAGGATGTGATTCAGACCGCCCTCGGGGGGATGAACGTGACTCGAACGGTCGAAGGTCGGGAGCGGTATCCAGTCAATATCCGCTACCTCCGGGAGCTCCGGGATGACCTGGAAAAGGTGAAAAGGATTCTGGTTCCAGTGCGCCGGGGAGGATCGAGCGGAGGGGATGGAATGGCGGTCATGAGAGGGGGAGGTGGAGGTCCGGGTTCGGTGGCCCACGTCCCCTTGGCCCAGCTCGCCGACATTTATCAAACTACCGGTCCGGCTATGATCCGGGATGAGGATGGGATGCTGACCGGCTACGTCTATGTGGATGTGGTCGGGAGAGACATCGGCAGCTACGTCACCGAAGCCAAAAAAGCCATCGACGAGAAGCTCAAGCTTCCCGCGGGGTATTCCCTGTCCTGGAGCGGGCAGTATGAATTCAAGCTGCGGGCGGAGGAACGATTGAGGATCGTGCTGCCCGTCGTCTTCTTCATCATCTTCGTCCTGCTCTTTATCACCTTCCATTCCGTGGCCGAAGCCACGATGGTGATGCTGGGCGTGATCTTCGCCATGGTCGGCGGCGTGATTTTCCAGAAAATCCTGGGCTACAATTTCAGTGTGGCGGTTTGGGTCGGGTACATCGCTCTCTATGGAGTGGCCGTCCAAACCGGCGTGGTCATGGTGGTTTATCTCCATGAAGCCCTTGATCGGAGGCTCAAGCAGGGGGGTCCGATGACGGAAAAAGACATCTACGAGGCCACCATAGAAGGCGCGGTCATCAGGTTGCGGCCCAAGCTGATGACAGTGAGCGTAGTCCTGGCGGGACTTTTCCCCATTATGTGGTCGACGGGCGTGGGTTCGGATGTCATGAAGCCCATTGCCGCGCCCATCATCGGGGGAATGGTCACTTCCACCATTCAGGTCCTGATCCTGATCCCTGTGATTTTCGCCCAAATTAAAATCAGCGCCCTGAGGCGAGGAAAATTGAAAGCCTCGGAGGTTAAATTATAGATTAAAACCCTTTACGGGTGGAAAAAAGGAGGGAATATGAAAAAAGGAATGTTTGGGTTTCTCGGTTTTTTGCTCGTCAGCTTTTTGGCCTTCGCTCCATTTGCTGGGGCGCAGCATGGCCATGGCGGAGGGGCAAAGGACGAAGCCCTGAAGATGGACACCAAAGAAGTCCTCGTGGACGGATTGAAAATTACCTTCATGGTGATGGCCAACGACGATCACAAGAAGATGCTCAAGGATATGAAAATGAAAGAAACGGTCGAACCCGGAACCACCCATAATATCACGGTTACCTTGAAGGATGGGAACAAGGACATCACCGATGCCACTGTCAACATGAAGGTGATCGATCCCCAGGGAAAAGACCAAATTAAACCCTTGAAGTATGAGAAGGAAATGCAGAGCTATGATGCCTATTTTAACCTACCGGAAAAGGGGAAGTATCAAATCCTCGTCCTGGTCAAGACCGGGGACCAGAAAAGGACGGCGGGCATCTACTACGAGGTAAAATAAGAGAGCGAGTATAGGGAAGGAAAACGGAGGCGAAGAGAAGGGAAGGCCTTTTTCGTCTCCTGGGATTTGCAGAACCTCGGGAGAAAAAGGGGCCCGCCCGGGGCGAATAAGGATTAGAAAGAAGTAGGTAATCGGGAATTCATGGAACCAGGATCGAATCCGAAAGGCCCGTCATGGCTAAATCCGCTGCTTCTGGGGGCAACTTTTTTGACCCTATCGCTTGTGCTCCTCATCGCTTATAAAGGATGGAAAGAAGACCGGGTTCTGCATCCCGGCGGGCAGGAGCACACCTCGATCATTGCAGATGTCACGATCCATCTGGCCGGAGTTCCCTATCAGGAACACTGTCTGACCTGTCACCCTCAAGGAAAAGCAGCGAAAATTTCTGGGAAAGATCTTTTATTTGCAAAAGACCATCCCTCCATTTCCCCCCACTCCATGGACGATCTTGGATGTACGGCTTGCCATCTGGGTGAAGGCATGGCCCGGGACCTGGTCATTTCCCACGGGTTCAAGGCAGACGGGGCTCGGAGGGTGCTTTCAGGAGAGGATCTCCAGGCCAGTTGTTATCGCTGCCATGAGCTGAAAGTGCTGAAAGGAGCAGAAAAAGCCTGGGATGGTTTCCGGCTTTTTTCTCTCAATG